>JBBITQ010000008.1:2744-14435 GCA_037440685.1 Clostridiales bacterium | reverse complement strand
GCGCGCGCGCCCGGATAGTTGTCGTAGGTCTCACGGCGGTAGATCGCGTTCGCAGGCGGCCAGGTCATCATGCCGGCCTTCGAGTAAACGAGGCCGCCGGGAAACTTGAACACCGCCTCCTCGGGCACGTCCTCGCCCGACAGCCGCTCCGCCCGGACCCGGATCACCGCCGCTCCGTCCCCTTCTTCCCACGCCGCCTGCACGCCCAGGTGCCGGAGGATGTTGAGCATCACCGCCACGTCGGAGAGGCGCGGCACTCTCCTGATCACGCATTCCCTGTCGGTGAGCACCGTCGCCGCGAGGATGGGCAGGACGGCGTTCTTGGCGCCGTGGATGCGGATCCGGCCACTCGTGCGCCTGCCGCCGTTGATGATGAAGCAGTTCATGGTTGTCCGTCACCCCCGGTCCCGGGCGCGGCAGCCCGGGACCCATCGCACTAACCGTCCCCGGCCGCCGCCAGGTAACGGATCAGTTCCTCCTGGGGGGCACCGAGCAGGCGGATCTCCGGTTCCAGATCGACGCCGAAGGCGTCCCGCACCCGCTTGTACACCCGGGCCATCAGCCTCATCACGTCCTCGGCCTTAGCACCGCCCAGGTTCACGATGAAGTTGGCGTGGCGCGGCGAGACCTCGGCCCGGCCGCTTTTCCAGCCCTTGCACCCCGCCGCCTCGATCAGCCGACCGGCGAAGTCCCCCGGCGGGTTCTTGAAGATGCTGCCGGCGTTCGGATAATCGAGGGGCTGGGTCGCCCGCCGCCTCCGCGCCGCCTCCCGCAACGCCTCCCTGATCGCCGCCCCGTCGCCCGGTCGCAGCCCCAGCCGCGCGGCGATGGCGATGAGGTCGCCGCGCTGGAGGCGCGAGGAGCGGTAACCAAACTGCATCTCCTCCCGCCCGAGGCGGGTCCTCTGGCCCTCCCGGTCGACCACCTCGACCCAGAGCGTCACGTCCCCGATGGACGAGCCGGCCGCGCCAGCGTTCATATAGAGGGCGCCTCCCACCGTGCCCGGAACCCCGGCCAGCCCCTCCAGGCCGGCCAGGGCCCTCCGGGCTGCCATCTGCACCAACCGTGGCAGGGAGTAACCGGTACCCACCTCGACCTCGGCGCCCTCGAAGCGCACCCACGCCGCCGCCTTGGTCAGGAGGACGACCAACCCGCGGACGCCCTCGTCGGGGACCAGGACGTTGCTGCCGTGGCCGAGTATGTACAGCGGCAGGCCATGCTCAGCAGCATAGCGCACCAGGCTCAGGAGTTCGCCGGTGTCCTCCGGGACGGCCAGGATGTCCGCCGGGCCGCCCACCCGCATGGTCGTGTACCGGTCGAGGGGTTCGCCCGCCCGGATCTCACCCCGGATTATCCTACGTAGCTCCGGAACCACCTGTGACGCGTCCACGGCCTCACCCCCGGCGCGCTCCGGCGCCGGCGAGCGCCAGGATCCCGTCCACTATGGCGTCCACGGCCTCCGGCCGCCCCAGCTCCCGGCTGCGCGCCCCCATGCGCGCCAGGGCCTCCGGGTCCGCCAGGAGCCCTGTGATGGCGTCCAGGAGACGGCCGGGCGAGAGATCCCGCTCCTTGATCACCCAGGCTGCCCCACGTGCCTCTAAAACCCGGGCGTTCCGCTCCTGGTGGTTGTGGGTGACGTATGGCGAAGGTATGAGGATCGACGGGAGGCCGCGCGCCGTGACCTCGGCCAGCGTGATGGCCCCGGCCCGGGCCACGACCAGATCGGCGGCGGCCAGGGGGGGCACGACGTCGTAGAGATAGGGCACGACCCGCACCATCGGGCCGAGGTCGGCGCCGGCCAGCCTTCCCATCACCCGCTCGAAATGGGCCGTCCCCGTGGCGAAGAGGACCATCACGCCGGGCCGGCGGGCCAGCGCGGGCAGGATGTCGGCAACTGCCGCGTTCACCGTGGCGGAGCCCCGGCTGCCCATGAACACGAGGACGAAGTGGCAACCGTCGGGGATTCCCAGTTCCCGCCGCGCCTGGGCGCGATCGGCGCGGATCACCTCGGGCCGCACCGGGTTCCCCGTGACCACCAACCGCGCCTTGGGCGGAAACCACGGGCGCGACTCCTCGTAGGCCACGGCCACCAGGGAGGCGAAGCGGCTCAGGACGCGGTTGGTCACCCCAGGCACCGCGTTCTGCTCCTGGAGCACCAGGGGGATCCGGGAGGCCACTGCCGCCAGGGCGACCGGCCCCGACGCGTAACCGCCGGTCCCCACCACCACGTGGGGGCGGAAGTGGCGCACGACGGCGAGCGCCTGCCCGAGACCGCGCAGGGTGGCCAGCCCGCCGCGCAGCGCTTCCAGCGGAGACTTCCCCACCAGCCCCCGGGCCGCGATCGCCGCGAACGGCACCCCCGCCCGCGGCACCAGGCTGGCCTCCATGCCCTCCGCCGTTCCCACGAAGAGGAGTTCCGCCCGCGGCTCCCGTTCCTTGAGCCGCCCCGCGATGCTCAGGGCCGGATAGATGTGACCGCCAGTCCCACCGCCGGTGAGCATGACCCTTACCGCGCCGCCCGGTATGTTCGCCACGGCCGCCACCCCCTCCACCCGGTCAATACTTGCAGTATCGGGAGATGTTCAACAGGATGCCGATCCCCGCCAGGGAAGGCACCAGGCTTGAGCCGCCGAAGCTGATGAAGGGCAGGGGGATGCCCGTGATCGGCAGCGTCGAGGTGACGACGCCGATGTTGATGATCACCTGCAGCAGGACCATGGTCGTGATCCCGGCGGCCAGGAGGCTCGCGTGCACGTCCGGCGCGGTGAGGGCCACCCGGTAGCCCCGCCACGCCAGGAGGGCGAAGAGGACGAGCACCGTGACAGTGCCGATCAGCCCCAGCTCCTCTCCGATGATGGCATAGATGAAGTCGGTGTGCCGTTCCGGGAGGTAGAAGTACTTCTGCCGGCTCTGGGTGAACCCGACGCCGAACAGCCCCCCGGATCCCAGGGCATAGAGCCCCTGGATGATGTGCCAGCCGGAGCCGGAGGGGTCCTTCCAGGGGTCCAGGAAGGCCAGGAAGCGCTCACGCCGGTACTCCTCGCCGAAGATCAGGAACCCGACCACGGGGATGGCGGCCGCGGCCATGCCGAAGAGGTACCCCAGGGGGCAGCCGGCCAGGAACAGCAGCACGAACCCGGTCCCCGCCACCGCCACCGTGGTGCCCAGGTCGGGCTGCAGCATGATGAGCCCGGCCAGGAGCGCGATCAGCCCGAGAAAAGGCAGGATCCCCTTCCAGAGGTCGCGGGCGCGGGACTTGTCGCTGGCGAAGAAGTGCGCCAGGTACATCACCAGGCAGAGCTTCACCAGCTCGGAGGGCTGGAAGGAGATCGGCCCGAGCCCGATCCAGCGCCGCGAGCCGCGCGACATCTCGCCGATACCGGGGATCGCCACGAGCACGAGGAGGAGTACGTTGAGGAGCAGCAGCGGCTTCGCCAGCGGGCGGAGCTTCCAGTAGTCGAAGTTGGCTGTGTAGGCCAGGGCCACGAGGCCGATGAGCGCCCAGACGAACTGGCGCTTGGCGAAGTAGTAGGGATCGTTGTAGTCCTCGCCGGCCTCGTAGTAGCTGGCGCTGAACACCATGAGGAGGCCGATGACGAGGATGGTGAGCACGGTGGTGAGGATGCTGTAATCGGGGGGCCGGCGCCCGGTTCTCTTCACCCCCTTCACCCCCTCATCCGGCCAGCCGGCCGCCCAGGCGGGAAAGGCCGAGGAGCCCGAGGGCGGCGAAACCCGCGGCCACGAGCCAGAACCGGCGCACCACCTCGGTCTCCCTCCAGCCGGCGAGCTCGAAGTGGTGGTGCAGCGGGCTCATCCGCAGCACCCTCCGCCCCCAGAGGCGAAAAGCCGCGACCTGGACGATCACCGAGAGCGCCTCAAGCACCCAGAGGCCGGCCACCAGGGGCAGGAGGAGTTCGGTCTTGGTGAGCAGGGCCAACGCCGCCAGCGCCCCCCCGATGGCCAGGGAGCCGGTGTCGCCCATGAAGACCAGGGCCGGGTGGCGGTTGTAGCGCAGGAAACCGGCGCATCCCCCCGCCAGGGCGGCGGCGAACACGGCCAGTTCCGGGCGCCCGGCCGCCAGGCTAATGAACGTATATGCCGCCGCGGCGGCGATAGTCGTCCCGGCCAGGAGGCCGTCGAGGCCATCGGTGAGGTTGGCGGCATTGGCCGCCCCCAGGGCCACGAGGACTGCGAACACCAGGTAGAGCGCCCCCAGGTCGACCTCGCCGCCGAGGAAGGGCAGGGCCACGGCCGTCCCCGGCCCCATGGCGACCTGGTAACCCGCGTACGCAGCCACGAGGGCCTGCCCCGCCAGCTTGTGGCGCGCCTTTAGCCCGAGGGGGCGGCGCAAGGCCACCTTGATGTAGTCGTCGGCGAAACCGATCAGCCCGTATACCACGAAGATGAGCAGGCAAAGGTTGAGGAAGCCCGTGGGGCGCGCCCCGGCCAGCCAGGTGGCCAGGGGCACGCCGAGGAGGAACATGAGGCCTCCCATCGTCGGGGTCCCAGCCTTGGCCAGGTGGCGCTCGGGTCCCTCCTGGCGCACCTCCTGGCCCCACTTCCAGCGGCGCAGCCAGGGCAGGAGGATGGTGCCAAAGGCCGCGGTGACGAGGGCGCCCAAGACGAAGGCGACCCCGATCTGCAGGAAGGCGTTCACCGCGCCCCGCCCCCCGGTGCTGGCCCGTCCCCCGCTGCGGAGGCCCCGGCCCAGCGCGCCAGGGCTTCCGCCACCTCCTCCATGCGCATCCCCCGCGATCCCTTCACGAGGACCACGTCCCCCGCCCGCACCAGGCCCTCCAGCCGCGCCAGGGCCTCGGCGCGATCGGCACAGTGGATGGCGCGGTCTGCCGGCAACCCGGCGGCCAGCGCCCCTTCCCGGATGTGCCGGGCGAGATCGCCCACGGTGACCAGGACGTCCGCGCAGCGCGCCGCCGCGGCGCCGACTTCCCGGTGCCCGGCCACGGCGCGCGACCCCAACTCCAGCATATCGGCGAGGACGGCCACGCGCCGCTCGCCGTCCGCGTCAGCCAGGGCGGCCAGGGCGGCCTTGGTGGAGGCCGGGCTGGCGTTGTAGGCGTCGTTGATCACCGTGAAGGCGCCGGGGATGACCTGGCAGCGCATGGCGGTCAGGGCAGCCTCCCCCAGCCCCCGGCTGATGTCCTCGGGGGACACGCCCATCACCGCCCCGACGGCAGCAGCGGCCAGCGCGTCCAGGATGTGGTGGCGCCCTGGCAGCGCGAGGACCACGTCGACCACGAACGGCCTGCCCACGTCGACGTGCAGCCGGAAGGCGGTGGCCGAGCCACGCGGCGTCACGTCGCGGGCCGTCACCTGGGCGGGCGCGCCGAACCCGTACCACACCACGCGGGCCGCGGTCAGCGGGGCGAGACGGCGCTGCCAGGGGTCGTCGGCATTGAGGACCGCCGTCCCCCCCGCCGGCAGCTCCTCGAGCAGTTCCCCCTTGGCGCGGGCGATGTTCTCCACGCTGCCCAGGAGCTCTAGGTGGGCCTCGCCGATGTTGGTCAGGCAGCCGATCTCGGGCCGCGCGATCCGCGCCAGGTAGCGGATCTGCCCCAGGCCGCGCATCCCCATCTCCAGCACGGCCGCCCGGTGCTCCGGTGTGAGCTCCAGCAGGGTGAGGGGCAAGCCGATCTCGGTGTTGTAGTTGCCGGGCGACTTGTGCACGGGCATCGCCATGCCCAATACGGAAGCGATCATGTCCTTGGTCGTGGTCTTGCCAACGCTGCCGGTGACGCCCACTACGGCGAGGTCCAGGCGCTGCCGGTGATAGGCGGCCAGGCGCCCCAGCGCGGCCACCGTGTCGTCCACGAGGATCAGCGCCCCTTCCTCCCCGCCCTCCGGCCCGCCATCCGGCGGCCTGCTCACCAGGGCGGCGGCCGCCCCCCGGCGGAAAGCGTCGGCGACGTAGTCGTGCCCGTCCACGCGTTCGCCGCGGATGGCGACGAAGAGCTCCCCCGGGCGGACGCGGCGGTTGTCCACGGCCGCCCCGCACACCTCCCCCCGGCCCGGGCGCAAAAGGCGCCCCCCTGTCACCCGGACCACGTCATCTACAGCGAAGATAGCCCCCCGCCTCAGCGCAACCCCAACTCCTGCAGCACGCGACTCGCCACCTGGCGGTCGTCGAAGGGGACCACCCGGTCGCGGAAGATCTGATACCTCTCATGCCCCTTGCCGGCTATAACCACCACGTCGCCGGCACCCGCCGCGGCGATGGCCTCCCGGATGGCCGTCTCCCGGTTAAGGATGCTCCGGTACGGCTTCCCCGGCACCTGCCTGACCCCCGCCTCGATTTCGCGCGCGATGACGGCTGGCTCCTCGCCCCGGGGGTTGTCGGAGGTGATGATCACCAGGTCCGAGAGGCGGGCCGCCACCTGCCCCATCAGGGGCCGCTTCCCCCGGTCGCGGTCACCGCCGCACCCGAAGACGGTGATCACCTTGCCGCGGCTGAACTCCCGCACCGCCCGCAGGATGTTCTCCAGGCCGTCAGGGGTGTGGGCGTAATCCACGATGACGGCGAAGCCCTGCCGGCCCGGGACGAGCTCGAACCGGCCCGGCACGCCGGCGACGCCCCCCAGCGCCGCGGCGATCGCCGCCGGCTCGATGCCCTCCAGCAGGCCCACGCTGAAGGCGGCCAGAGCATTGTAGACGTTGAACTGCCCGGTGAGCTGGAGCTCGACCCTCGTCTCCCCGCCCGGGTGCACCACCCGAAAGGCGGCACCATCGAGCCGCAGGTGCACGTCTGTAGCCGTCACGTCCGCCCCGTTCACCAGGCCGTAGGTGATCACCGGGACGCGGCACCGCGCCGCCATCTCCCGCCCGAACGGGTCGTCGGCGTTGATCACCGCCCCCCGCGGCCACCCCTTCACACCCTCCCCGCCCTCTCCGAGCAGCTCGAACAGCCGGGCTTTCGCCTCCATGTAGCTCTTGAGGTCGCCGTGGAAGTCCAGGTGGTCCTGCGTCAGGTTGGTGAACACCCCGATGTCGAAACGGCACCCGTCGACCCGGTGCAGCGCCAGGGCGTGCGAGGAGACCTCCATCACCGCCGCGTAGTCGCCCCTAGAGAGCATGGAGTGCAGGAGACCCTGCAGATCGACGGCCTCCGGGGTGGTGTGCCGCACCGGCAGGATCTCACCGCCCACCACGTTCTGCACCGTCCCCACCAGCCCCACGGAACCCCGCAAGCCGAGGACGGACCGGATCAAGAAGGTCGTGGTCGTCTTTCCGTTCGTCCCCGTGACACCGACCACGTGCAATCGCGCGGAAGGGTCCCCGTAGAAACGGCTCGCCACCGGCCCTGCGGCGCGCCTGGTGTCCGGAACCACGACGCCGTCGACGCCGGGCGGGAGGCGCTCCGGCCGGTCCACCATCAGCGCCCGCGCCCCGCGCCCGAGCGCTTCGGGGATGAAATCGTGGCCGTCGTGCACGAACCCGCGGAAGCACATGAAGAGGTCGCCCGGCCGCACGGCCCGCGAGTCATAGGAAAGCCCGCTGACCTGGCACCGCGCGTTCCCCCTAACCATGGCCCCCGCGATACCCGCGCAAAGCTGCCCCAGTTCCATAGGACGGTCTCCCATCCCGTTCCGCTCAGGCCTGCGCATTGACAGGCTTGGCACAAGTTGCTACAGCAATACGTTTCCCCACACGATCGGCCGCCAAACCTTCACCGGCCCGCACCCGCCCGCTCCCGGACATCCCTGTCGGGAGGGGCGAACATCACCCGGACGCGCGTACCCGGGGCCACCCTCGTGTCGGGAAGGGGCTCCTGGCTGACCGCCACCCCGCTCCCCTCCACCTGCATGCGGAGGCCGAGGGCGCCCAGGATCTGCGCCGCCTCCCGCAGCGGCCGGCCCAGGAGGCTGGGCACCGTGACCAGCCCCGGCGCTGTGCCCGCTTCCCTTGCCTCAGTATAAACCAATACCGTCGTGCCGGACCGCACCAGGGCCCCCGGCGGGGGCACTTGCCGCTGCACCTGGTCCCCCTGCCCTATCACCGACACCTCCAGCCCGGCCGCGGCGGCGAGCTGCCGCGCCATGGCCACCGGGAGGTTCACGAGGTCGGGGACCTGGTTCCGGACCGGCCCCGCCAGCTCCTCCTTGACGAAGTCCGGCAGGTCCAGGGGCGCGCCCCACTGGTCGGTCGTCTCCACGGGACGCGTGGGCCGCACCCCGAGGTAGTGCAGGGTGTCGCGCATCACCGCCTCGAACACCGGCGCGGCGACGACGCCGCCGTACGGCATCCCCTGCGGCTCGTCGACCATGACGTAACAAAGCACCATAGGGTCCTCGAGGGGCGCGAAGCCCAGGAACGAGGCGATGTGCTTGTCGGTGGACACCCGCCCCCCGATCACCTTCTGCGAGGTGCCCGTCTTACCCCCGATCGAATAGCCCGGCACCTTGGCGCGCCGCCCTGTTCCCTCGTCGACCACCCGCCCCATGAGCCGGCGCAGGGTGGCGGAGGTGGCCGCGGAGATGGGGCGCCGCACCACGACCGGCTCGAAGGTTCGCACCACCCTTCCCTCGGAGTCCAGCACCGCCTTGGCCACGTGCGGCTTCACCAGCTTGCCGCCGTTTATCAGGGCGGCGGTGGCGGTCAGCATCTGAATGGGCGTCACCGTCAGCGTCTGCCCGAAGGCCATGAGCGCCAGGTCCAGGGGTTTGGCGTCGTCCTTCGGCGGGTGCAACCCCGTCGCTTCCCCGCTTATGGTCACGTCGATGCCGGTCGGGGCGGTGAAACCGAACGCCGCCAGGTACTGGTAGAACTTGTCCATGCCCACCATCAGTCCCACCCGGGCGAAGATGGTGTTGGCGGACCGGGCGAATCCCTCGGTGAAATTCGTCGCGCCGAGCCCCGCCCCGTCCCAGTTGTGGACGACGCTGCCGGGCACGGCCAGGGAGCCGGTGTCGTAGAAGGGGGTATCGGGGGTCACCTTCCCCTCCTCGAGCGCCATGGCGGCCGTCACCGGCTTGAACACCGATCCCGGCGGGTAGGCGTCGGAGATCGCCAGGTTGCGCCACAGTTTCGGATCGGCGTCGGCGCGCCCCGCCGGGTTGCCGTTGATCAGGTAGTCCATGGCCTTGTTCGGGTCGTAGCTCGGCCGCTGGGCCATGGCCAAGATCTCGCCGTTGTGGGGGTTCATCATCACGATCCATGCCGCCCGGGCCCTGGTGCGCTCCATCACCTTGTCCAGTTCCCGTTCCGCTATGTACTGTATGGTCTCGTCGATGGTGAGTTGGAGGCCGTAGCCGTCCCGGGGCTCAACGTAGCGGTGCACCGCCTGGGGTATCTCCCGGTTGCGGGCGTCGTATTCGATGACGATGCTCCCCGGCCGCCCCCGCAGGAGGGCATCGTAGACCATCTCCACCCCCTCGAGCCCCTGGCTGTCCATGCCGGCGAAGCCGATCACGTTGGCCGCCAGCATCCCTTTCGGGTACACGCGGCGCGTCTCCTGGGTGAGGTAGATGCCTGGCAGGCGCAGCCGGCGTACCGCCCTGGCCTTATCCTCGCCGATCTTGCGCTGCACGAACTCGAAGGAGGAGCGCCTGGTGATGATCTTCATCACCTCGTCCCGGGACATGCCCAGGACAGCGGCCAGTTGATCGGCCGTGGCCTCGGGGTTCTTGATCTCCGCCGGGTTGGCGACCACCGTGTCGCTGCTGATGCTGATGGCCAGCTCCCGCCCCTTGGCGTCGTATATGCCCCCGCGCCTGGCCTCCACCGGTATGTACCGGGTGCGGACCTCCTGCGCGGCCACGCGCAGTTGCTGGCCGCGCACGAGCTGGATCCAGGCGATGCGCTCCACAAGCACGGCGAGGGCGGCGATGACGGAGAAAAAAAGGAAGATCAGCCGTTTGCGCAGCACCGGGCCTGGAGCGAACATGGCAAGGCACCCTCCCGGCCGTGGTCCCGGCTCATCGGCCCGCGAACCGGCGGGTCAGCCAGTGGCCGAGATCCCTCAGCGCCCCAGCTGGACCGCGCCAGATACCCCCGCCGGGAGCCGCTCCCGCCTGCGCGGGGCGTCCGCCACCGTCCCCCCCGCCTGGGGGCGGCGGCAGCGGCACGCTGACGGTGTACGGCCGGGGTGCGGCGTCCGCCAGGACAGCGCCGACTCGCCCGGGGTGCCCGCCCCTGGTGAAGGCTCCGGCCGCGGGGACGGGAGCGACCTGCGGCGGCCTGACCATACCGAGCCGCCCGGTGGCCTCGCGCTCGATGCGCGCCAGCGACTGCAGCTCCAGCACCTCCGCCTCCAGCCGCCGGTTCTCCGCCTCCAGGTTCCGCAGTTCCTCCTTGAGGGCGACCAGCTCCCTCCCCTCCCGGGCGACACGGGTGGAGTGCATCGCCGCAAGCAAGGCCAGACCAGCTGCGCAGCCGAGGTAGAACAGCCTGCGCAACAGGTGCCTGAGATCCCCGCGCCTGTCGCGTTGCACCCGACAGCCGCCGGCGGGAGCGGGCGCGACGCTGGCCATCCTGGCAGTTATCAACGTTATTCGCCCCTGCCTCCCCTGAGAACTCGCAACCCGGCACCCAGCCGTTCCGCGGCCCGCAGCCTGGCACTGCGCGCCCGCGGGTTGACGGCGATTTCCCCGGCTCTCGGCGTCACCGGCTTGGGCGTCAGCACCCGCACCTTCGCCGTCTTGCCGCAGCGGCAGGCCGGCGCGTCCGGGGGGCATTCACAGCCCCGGGCCAGACGCCGGAACACGTTCTTGACGATGCGGTCCTCCAGCGAGTGGAAGGAGATGGCGCATACCCGCCCGCCCGGCTTGGTAAGGTCCACGGCATCCTCCAGAGAACGCTCCAGGGAACCCAGCTCGTCGTTGACGGCGATACGCAGCGCCTGAAAGGTGCGCCGCGCCGGATGCCCGCCCTCGCGCCTGGCCCCCGCCGGGATGGCCGCCTTGATGATCTCCACCAACTGGCCCGTGGTCTCGATCCGCTCCCGTTCCCGGTGGCGCACGATGAATTGGGCGATGCGCCGCGCCCACCGCTCCTCCCCGAATTCCGCTATCACCCGCGCCAGCTCGTCCTCGGTCAGCCCATTCACCAGGTGGTACGCGGTGGTCGTCTGGTACGGATCCATGCGCATGTCCAGCGGCCCGTCCTTCCAGTACCTGAAGCCGCGCTGCTCATCGTCCAGTTGCAGCGAGGAGACACCCAGGTCGAAGACGAAGCCGTCGGCGGCCTCGATGGCCAACCGCGAGAGCACCTGGCGCAGGTTGGCGAAGTTGTCGCGCACGAGGATGAGCTGGTCCCCGTAAGACGCCAGGTTCCTCCGCGCCGCCTCCAGCGCTTGGGGATCGCGGTCGATGCCCACCACCATCCCGTTGGGCCCCACCCTCTCCAGGATCGCCCTGGCATGGCCACCCGCCCCCACCGTGCAATCGACGTAAACGCCTCCCGGGTGCGGGTCGAGGAGGTCTATCGTCTCGTTGAGAAGGACGGGAACATGGCTCGGCACCGCCTGCATCCTGACGGCCTCCTCCCCTCAGTACCTGCGCGCGGCGCCGCCCGCCGCCTGCAAGCGCTCCAGTATCTGCAGGGACTGCGCCGCCTCGGCCGCCTGCAGGGCCTCCAGCCGCCGCAGGGTGGCGGCATAGCGCATCAGGCGAAGCATCACGATGAACCGAGCCAACCGTGCCACTTCATCGACCTCCCCACGAGCTCGTCGTGCCGCCG
>JBBITQ010000008.1:0-2724 GCA_037440685.1 Clostridiales bacterium | reverse complement strand
AGGTTGAACCCGGCGATCTCCTCGGCCACCTGGACGTAGGACGCCTCGGCCTGGCGGACGTACCGCTCCCACTCTTCCCGGGCCCAGATCTCCACCCGGGTCGAGACGCCCGTGACCACCACGTCGCGGACCAAGCGGGCGTACTCGCGCAGGTTGTTCGGGATCAGCACCCGCCCCTGCTTGTCCAGGGTGCACTCCGTTGCTCCCGAGAAGAAGAACCGGACGAAGGCGCGGGCATTGGCCTGGGTGAAGGGCAGGGCCCTCAGCTTCTCCTCGAGCGTCTTCCACTCCGGCATCGGGTAGGCGAAGAGGCAGTTGTCCAAACCCTTGGTGATGACAAACGTCTCCCCCAGCCCTTCGCGGAACCGCGCGGGCAGGATCAGGCGCCCCTTCTCATCGATGGTGTGCTGGAACTCCCCGATGAACAAAGCCCGCTACCCCTTCACACGCCGCTGGGCTCCACCCCGCCGCTGTATGATCCGCTCCGCCGCCCGGCACCACCCTTTGGGCGTGTACCCCACTATACACCACTTTGCTCCACTTGGCTACACGTATTCGCTGCCCCCACCCGTATTCCTCCTGACAGCCGCGGAGGAGTTTTTGTCGGCATGAGGTACAAAAACCGTATAACGGCCGCTGCACGGACAGACTGGGGATAGAAACAGGGATTGAAGGTGCGCCTTGACTACCTGGACGCCAACTGGGAGGAAAAGACGGGAGGCCACGTCATCCAAGCCGGCAGCGGCGTCTTTGCAGCGGGACACCTGGACGCCGAGAGGGACGAGACGGCCGCCGGTGGCGGGGTGAACTGGCACATGCTGGAGATGGCCCAGGTGGAGAAGGGCGGCGGGGATTTCCACCTCCTGGCGCCGCTCAAAGCCACTGAGAAGCCCCACATGCAGGCGCGGGCCCGGGCCAAGCCGGCGGATACGGATGCGGTTGCCGGCTTCGACGCCTGGGCGGCGGAAAATCCGATGATCACTCTGATCCAGCTATCGACCCCGTACCGCATCGTGCCACGCCCGATCCCAGCCATTCCCGCCGCAACTCTCTCAGCCGGCCCGCGGCTATGGCCTCCCTGATCCGCGCCATCAGGTCCATCATGAAGGCCACGTTGTGGATGCTCGCCAAGCGGTAGGCGAGCAGCTCGCCGACGCGGAACAGGTGGCGCAGGTAGGCGCGGCTGAAAGACCGGCAGGTGTAGCAGCGGCAGCGGTGGTCTACCGGCCGCTCGTCGCGGGCGAAGGCGGCGTTCTTTATGTTGAGCCGGAAGCGGTTGGCGGGGGTTCCTCCCGCCTCCGGCCCCACGAGCAGGACGCCGTTGCGGGCCAGCCGCGTCGGCCCCACGCAGTCGAAGGTGTCGATGCCCCGGCCCACGGCCGCGAAGATGTCGTCTACGTCCCCGATCCCCAGGAGGTGGCGTGGCCTCTCCTCGGGGAGGAGGGGAACCGTCCACTCCAGTACCCGATGCATGTCCTCCTTGGACCGGCCAAGGGAACCGCCCACCGCGAAACCGGCGAACGGCAGGCCGCCGACGAAGCGGGCGCTCTCCTCCCGGAGGTCCCGATACGCCCCGCCCTGGACGATGCCGTACATGGCCTGGCCGGTGCTATGGGCGGCGAGGCAACGCAGAGCCCAGCGGTGGGTCCGCCCCAGGGCCAGCCGGGTGTATTCGTGATCATGCAGGGGGGAGGTGCACTCGTCGAAGGCGAGGATGATGTCGGCCCCCAGCATCTCCTGGACCTTGATGGACGTCTCGGGGGTGAGCCGCTGACGAGAGCCATCGAGGTGGGATACGAAGGTCACCCCGTCCTCGTCAACCGTGGCCAGCTTCCGGCGTTCGCCCCGCCGGACATGGCCGGACGGGCTCTCGCAGGCCGCCTCCTCGCCGGGGAAGATGGAAGCGATCTTCCCGACGCCGTGTTCTATCCCGAAGCCCAGAGAGAAGGCCTGAAACCCGCCGGAGTCGGTCATGATGGGCCCGTCCCAGCCCATGAAACGGTGCAGCCCGCCCAGGTCCCGCACCGTCTCGGCGCCGGGCCGCAGGTGGAGGTGGTAGGTGTTGGCGAGGATGAGGCTGCATCCAACCGCCCTCAGGTCATCGGGCGCCAGAGCCTTGACGGTGGCCTGGGTCCCGACGGGCACGAAGGCCGGCGTCGGGATCTCCCCGTGCGGAGTGGCGATGACGCCGACGCGGGCCGCGCTGTCGCCGGCGAGGATCTGGAAGGAAAACCCACCTGCCGCCGACGCCACCTCCCTTCCCACCAGGCGGGCTCAATAGTAGATGGTCACGGTGCGGTGGAAGAGGCGGCCGGGCGGGTGCGCCTGGCTGTAGTTCCAAAGGATCCAGTCCAGTTCATAGGCCATCAAGTCGTTGCCGGCCCGCCCGAGTTCCTCGCGCAGGAACTCCACGGCCCAGACGGTGTTGGCGCGGATCTCCACCTCCTCCGCGCTCCCCGGGGGGATCAGCTCCCCGGCGTCCACCCGGGCGGCCAGTTCGGGACTGTACTCCAGCACGCCGAGTTCGCGGAGGACCCGCGGGAGTTCGTAATCGGCGCAGGCCGTGAGCTGGTCGATGTCGTCGAAAGCGCCCGGCCCCTCGCCGGCGAAGGCGCCATGGAGGTCGGCCACGCAGAGTTGCGCCCTCTTGTAGAACCGCACCTCCCGCCCTTCATAGGTTGCCCGGTCGTCGAAGGAGGGAAACTCGGCCGCCAGCGTCCCCAC
>JBBITQ010000007.1:0-14446 GCA_037440685.1 Clostridiales bacterium | reverse complement strand
GAGTTCTCGCCCTGCCCGGTAGCCGGCCAGCAGAGCCCTCCGGTTGATCTCCTCCGTGCCGCGCGGCACCCGCGCCAGCACGGCCTTCTCCAGGGCCTCCAGCGACACCACGCCGGCCAGCGCGGCGATGGCGCCGAGGGCAACCACGTTGGCCGCCAGGGCCCGGCCCGTCTCCTCCCGGGCGATGTCCGTCAAGGGCAGGCGATACAGATTCACCCCGGCCGGCGCGCCATCCCCATGGACCCACCCGCTGTCGGCGATGATCATCCCCCCGCCCCGCACCGACGGCGCGTACTTGGCGAAGGCGTCCTGGCTCATGGCGAGGAGGACGTCCGGCTGCGTCACCTTCGGATAGTCCACCTCAGCCTCGTCGGTGATGATCACCTCGGCCTTGCTCGCCCCACCCCGGGATTCCGGCCCGTAGTCCTGGCTCTGCACCACGTTGCGGCCCTCGTATATCCCCGCCGCCTCCGCCAGGATGATGGCAGCCAGGACCTGGCCCTGACCGCCGGTGCCGGCCAGGCGCACCTCCACCCGCCGCAGGGGCAGCGTCGCCGCGCGCCCCGCGCCGCTCACCTGCTCCGGCCGGACCGCGGCGCGCTCCTGGGCCGCCTTGACCACGCGCATGTATTCCTCCGTGAACTCGGGCGCCTCGGCGTGGTGGAGTTCCCCGATGACGTACTTGCCGATGCGCTCCACCGGCGTCAGCCTCTCGGCTTGCTTCGCCGTCACGGCGTGGGCGGCCACCCACTCCAGCAGCTCCGGTGCGCGGGGGATGCCGTTCTGCCGCCCGAAATACACGGGGCAGGTGTTGAGCACCTCCACGAAGGCGAAGCCCCGGTGTTTGATGGCATGGGTGAGGTACTGGACCAGGGGCTGGAAATGGTAGGCGGTGCCCCTGGCCACGAAGGTGGCGCCGGCGGCCCGGGCCAGCTCGCAGAGGTCGAACTCCCGCTCCACGTGACCGTAAGGGGCGGTGGTGGCCCGGTTTCCGGGGTGCGTGGTGGGCGAGTACTGCCCGCCCGTCATCCCGTAGATGTTGTTGTTGTAGCAGACCATCGTAATGTCGATGTTGCGCCGGGCGGCGTGGATCAGGTGGTTGCCACCGATGGCCGCTGTGTCGCCGTCACCAGCTATGACGATGACGGTGAGCTCCGGCCGCGCCAGCTTGATCCCGGTGGCGAAGGCCAGCGGCCGCCCGTGGGTGGTGTGGACGGTGTCGAAGTCCAGGTACCCGGCGGTCCGGGATGAACAGCCGATGCCGGAGACGATGACCGTCTTGTCCCGGTCCACACCCGCCTCAATGATGGCCTTGACGATGGCGCGGGTGGTGATGCCATTGGAGCACCCCGGACACCAAATGTGGGGTAGGTTCTGCACCCGCATATACTCCAGGACCTGCTCTGCCGTCGCCATCAGCCCCACCTCCTGCGGCGCTCAGCGCGCGCGCTCGATGACCACCGCTAACTCCTCCGGGTGGAAGAGCTCCCCGTTGGCCTTGGCCAGGGGATGCACCGGCGTCATGCCGGCGACGGCCCGTTCCACCTCACCGACCAATTGGCCCAGGTTCATCTCGGGCACGATCACGCGCGTCGCCCGAGCCGCCGCCCACCGCACCGCCTCGGCCGGGAAGGGCCAGATGGTCACCAGTTTCAAGAGGCCGGCCCGCACACCCCGCCGCCGGGCGAGGCGTACCGCCTGCAGCGCCGCCCTGGCCGTCGACCCGTAAGCCACCACCAGCACGTCGGCGTCCTCCACCTCGTGGCGCTCGGTGCGGGCGATGCGCTCCCGCACCCGCTCCACCTTGAAGTGAAGGCGTTCGATGAGGTTCTGCGCCTGCTGGGGATCGCCGGTGGCGAACCCGGCCTCGTTGTGGTACAAGCCGGTGACGTGGAAACGATAGCCTTCCCCCAGGACGGCCATGGGCGGCACGCCGTCCTCGGTGACCTGATACGGGCGGAAGGCCTCCCGAGGCACCACCGGCCTCTTGCGATCCACGACCGGGAGCTCTCCCGGCGCCGGCAGGGTCACCTTCTCGCGCATGTGGCCGATGACCTCGTCCATCAGCAGCACCACGGGCACGCGCAGTTCTTCCGCGAGGTTGAAGGCATCCACCGTCACCCGGAAGACCTCGTCCACGGAACTCGGCGCCAGGACGACCACGGGATGGTCCCCGTGCGTCCCCCAGCGCGCCTGCATCACGTCGCCCTGGGCGGGGGAGGTGGGCATGCCCGTGCTCGGACCCACCCGCATCACGTCGACGACCACGATGGGCGTCTCCGTCATCGCGGCGTACCCCAGGTTCTCCTGCATGAGGGAGAAGCCGGGCCCGCTGGTGGCCGTCATCGCCTTGAACCCAGCCAGGGACGCGCCGATGACGGCGGCGATGCTGGCGATCTCGTCCTCCATCTGGATGAACCGGCCCCCGACCTGCGGGAGCCGGGCGGACATGATCTCGGCGATCTCCGACGAGGGCGAGATCGGGTAGCCGGCGTAGAAACGGCAGCCGGCATAGATGGCCGCCTCAGCGCAGGCCTCGTTGCCCTGCATCAGCCGCACTACCGGAGACGTCTCAACTGCGGCGGGGCGCAACCGGTTGCCCTCCTTCCGGGTGGGGGCCGGCGGGATCGGTGACCTCCGGTCCCCCGCCACCCCTTCGTGCCCGCTCTCCCTTCAGCGTGATGGCAAAGTCGGGACAGCGGACCTCGCACAGGCCGCACCAGATGCAGTCGTCCCCCCGGGCCACGATGGGCAGGCCATCCTCTCGACTGTCGAAGACGCGCGTGGGGCAGAAGTAGACGCAGATCCCGCACCGCTTGCACCAGGCCTCATTGACCAGGATGGTGGGCACCTGACGCCTTCGTTGGTCGGCCACGGCTCAGCCTCCTCGGACTGCGTTGATGCGGCTTGTTCTACTGCAAGTATATTGCGCGCAGGGGAGTGGCGCTCGGCCGCCCGCGGCTCTTGCCGCTCCGGACTCCCAACCGACTCCCACATGCATATATCGTGGGTTGAGGCCTGAAGGCATAAACCTGACCCTCGTGAGCCCCCTGGCGGGAAAGCCTACCAGCGCGCCGCCTGCTCCCAGAAGCGGCGGCGGAAGGCGGCCAGTGAGCCCGCCGCGATGGCGCGCCGCATGTCGGCCATGAAGCTGATCACAAAGTGCAGGTTGTGGATGGTGCAGAGGCGCAGCCCCAGCACCTCGCCGCATTTGATCAGATGACGGATGTAAGCCCGCGTGTAGGTGCGGCAGACCGGGCAGGCGCAGGACTCGTCCAGCGGGCGGAAGTCGCGGGCATACGCGGCATTCCGCACCACCAGGCGCCCGGCCCGCGTCCACACGGTGCCCGTGCGGGCCATCCGGGTCGGCATCACGCAGTCGAACAGGTCGACGCCGCGCCAGACCGCTTCAAGCAACAGGTCGGGGCTGCCCACGCCCATGAGGTAACGCGGCCGGTCGGCAGGGAGCAGCGGCACGGTGGCGTCAAGGGTGGCTAACAAGACCTCCTTGGGCTCGCCCACGCTCAGCCCGCCGATGGCGTAGCCCGGGAGATCCAAAGTCAGGAGCCCTTCGGCGCTCCTCCTGCGCAAGTCAGGGTGGATCCCCCCCTGGACGATGCCGAAGAGCGCCTGATCGGTCCGGCGCTGCGCCTTCACGCAACGCTCGGCCCAGGCCTGGGTCAGCCTTACGGCCTCGGACACCTCGCCATGGCTTGCGGGATAAGGGGGGCAAACGTCCAGCGGCATGACGATGTCCGCACCCAGGTTCTCCTGGATGGCCATGACCTGTTCGGGGGTGAACCGGTGCTCGGACCCGTCGATGTGGGAACGGAAAGTCACGCCGTCCTCGTCCACCCGGGAGAGCGCGGCCAGGCTGAACACCTGAAAGCCCCCGCTGTCGGTGAGGACCGGCCCGGCCCACGCCATGAACCGGTGGATGCCACCCGCCTCCCGCACCACCGCGTCCCCCGGACGCAGGTACAGGTGATACGTGTTGGCCAGGATGATCTCCGCACCGGCCGCGCGCAGTTCATCCGGAGCGAGGGTCTTGACCGCAGCCAGCGTGCCGACCGGCATGAAGGCCGGCGTATGCACCAGCCCCCGGCCGGTGACCATCACGCCGGTCCGAGCGGCGCCGTCGGCAGCCGTGACTCGAAAGGCGAGGGGAACGGCAGTCACAGGCAGGCCTCCTCGCGGGGTCCCCGGCTCACAGGATCAGCATCGCGTCGCCGAAGCTGAAGAAACGGTAACGCTCCCGCACCGCCTCCCGGTAGGCCGCCAGTACCAGGTCCAGCCCGGCGAAGGCCGCCACGAGCATCAGGAGGGTCGAGCGGGGGAGGTGGAAGTTGGTCAGTAGGCCGTGCACCGCCCGAAAGCGATACCCGGGGTAGATGAACAGGTCGGTCTCCCCCTCACCCGGCCTGACCAAACCATCAGCCCCCGTGGCGGCCTCCAGCGCCCGCGCCACCGTGGTGCCCACCGCGATCACGCGGGCACCAGCGCGCCGCGCCTCATTCACCGCCCGCGCCGTCTCCTCCGGTATGCAGAAGTGCTCGGGGTGCATGCGGTGCTCCTCCACCCTCTCCGCCGTCACCGGGCGGAACGTGCCGGGCCCCACGTGGAGGGTGAGGAAGGCGAGGCGCACGCCGCGGTCGGCCACCGCCTGCAGGACCCGCGGCGTGAAGTGCAACCCAGCCGTGGGCGCGGCCACCGACCCCTCCGCACAGGCGTACACCGTCTGGTACCGTTCGGGATCGGCCAGGGGCCGCTTGATGTACGGGGGGAGGGGCACCATGCCGTAGCGGGACAGGACGGCCTTCACCCCATCCCCACCGCCGGCCCGCAGCGCGACGACCGCCCTTCCTCCCTCCAGGCGGGCGACCACCGTGATCGTCAGCATCGCCGCTGCGGAGCCCGCCGCCGGCCCGCACTCGCACACCAGAACCTCCCCCGGACGGAGCCGCCGCGCCGGACGCACTAGAGCCTCCCAATCCTCCCCGCCCGCCGCCAGACGGCGGAGCAGGAGCACTTCCACCCGGCCCCCCGTCGCCCGCCGCCCTATCAACCGCGCGGGGATGACGCGCGTGTCGTTGAGCACCAGGCAATCCCCCCGGTGGCAGGTCCCGGAAGGCGCGGTGCTCCCAGCCGCCGTCAGCCCGGCGCAGCACGAGGAGACGGGAGGCATCGCGCTCCGGGAGGGGCTCCTGGGCGATCAGGTCGGGAGGCAGGTGGTAGTCGAAGTCCGAAACCCTCATCGTTCACCCGCCAGCGAGGGGATCGGCGCCAAAAATCCCCCTGGATGAATCCCAGGGGGATATTATATCAGCGCTGCCGGCCTGCGGGGCTGGTGGACTCAATCGTCTTCGTGCCGGTCGCCGCCGCCATCGCTATCCCCGTGTAAGCTGGAGTAGCCCTGCCTCCCCTTGTCGGCATCGCCCCTGGCTTCACCGGACGAGTGCGAGCCACCTTCGAAGGCGGGCGTCCCGGGCGATGGCTCTACCCATGCACCCGCATCGCCCTCAGCGGAGCGCTCCTTCTCAGCCTTTTCCTGTCCCGACTCCTTCTTCCGCTCCGAGTCCTTGGACTGTTCGCCCTGCCCGTCGCGATACGGCAGGATACCCCCACCGGTGGGCGATAGCCCGGCGCCACCGCGGCTGTCGTACTCCCGCTCGCCGGCGCGTTTGCCAGAACCCCGGACCCGTTCGCCACCTTCGTCGCGACGGTGTTCGTCGCCGGACGGTCCGTCAAGGCGCCCGCGATCCTCACTCCTGCCTCCATCGCCGCCACGCTCCCGGGTCCTATCATCCCCGCCATCCTTGGGCTGACCGCCCCCGCCGGCTTGCGGCTGAGCGCCCAACGCGGCGGCCAGCCGGTCCCAATCCTCGTCGTCCCGCTCGGCCGTGCGCCGGATGATCTCGCCCGGCTTGACCCCGTGGGCTTGGAAGACACGGCCGACGGCCTGGTTGCGCAGTTCGGCGGGCGCGATGTCAAGCCCCTCGCCGCGGGCTTCCAGCATGATCAGGTACTTGCCGACGGAGAGATCCAGCCGCTCCGCCTCCGCTCGGATGCCGGCGTGCCGCACCTGCGCTGCCGCTACCGCTCCGTCGATCCCGCGGTTCTCGAGCACCCGCCGGGCGCGCTGCTCGCCGGCGTACACCCGCTCCGACACCGTGGGGGGCAGGGCGTCTCCGGGCCGGGCGGGGACGGCAGCGATCAGCACGGCGTTCTCCTTTTCCCGCGCCAGGAAGCCTTCCCGCACCGCGGCCTCCGTCAGGTCACCGATGACCGCGTCGAGCGGCCGCAAACGGTAAGGGACGGTCCTGAGCAGGGAAACGGCGTCGCGGTTCAACGCCCGGGCGGTGACCACGAGGCCGCGCCCGTCGACGCCCAACTCGGCGCTGGGGTTGATGTCGATCGACACATAGGCCATGACGGCCTCCGCCACGGAAGCCGGGGGCATCACGGCGCCCGGCCGCTCGCCCTGAGGCGGCCGGGCCACGACCAGGGCCAGGGCGAAGGCGGCCGCCGCGGCGAAGGCGAAGGAACCGTAGAAGAACGGCCGCCGCCCGCCCCGCGCATACCCGGTGCGCGCCGGCAGGGCGATCTCCTCGCCCACCCGATAGCCGGCGCGCTCCAGGCGCACCCGGCGGAAGTCGCCGTCCGCCGTGAGCACCACGGCGTCCCGGCCCTCGACCTCCATCACCACGGCCCTTATCGTCTTCTGCCCTTCCCGAGCCCGGCGGAACATGCCGGCCACCTTCCTCCGCCTCTAGTCGTCGACCTGGACGTAACCCTTCAAGTAGTCGAAATCCTCGACCAGGATCAACGCCACGGCGATGATGTACTTGCGGTGGCGCTCCATGGTCTTGCGGCTCACCCGGATAGCGCTGTCGCGCTCCAGTTGGGCCAGCGGCAGCGCCTTCTGCGCCTTCAGGTACTCGGCGTACGCCGGGATCCCGGCGATCCGGCGCGCCACCGCCTTGGCTTCCTCCCGCGCGTCGCGGTGCTTGGGCGCCAGCCGGGCCAGTTCCGCGAAGGTGATGCCGAACTGCCCCAGCAGCGCCTCATACCTCCGGATCTCGTCCTGCCGCTCCAGCAGGTCTTCCCGCTCCCGGTGCTTCTCCACCGCCGCCTCCACTTCGGCGGGGCAGTAGGCCGCGCCCTCCTCGTCCTCCACGATCAGGTCGGAGAGCGGCACCTCCGCCCTGGCCCGCTGGGTGCGGAAGTAGTCCACCAGCCGGCGCCGAATGACCGTCTCCGCGAACCCCAGGAATGAGCGGCTGCGATCCGCCCGGTAGGTGTTGATCGCCTCGTGGAACGCCAGGAGCGCGACGCTCGCCTCATCGTCTCTCTCCGCGTCGATGTAGCGACCGCACACGCCCGCCGACACCCGCATGACGAACGGCGTGTAGGAGCGGATCAAAGCCTCGCGTGCCTCGGCGTTCCCCTGCTGGGCCAGGGCGACCATCTCCGCGAGGTCGCCGCCCGGCGAGCCGGGCGCCTTCTCCCTGCGCCAGGGTAGGAAGCCCATCGGTGCACCTCTACTGAAAGATTCGCAGCGCGAACATGCATTTGTGGGGGTTGCCGCGCAACGTCGCTGCGCTGCCCCGGCCGCCCAAACGTTCACCGCCGCCAGAACACGTTCAAGAGCAACGTCAACAGGATGCTCAGAATGATCGAGGTGGCTAGAGGGAAATAGAAGGCGAAGTTGCCCTTCTTTATGTAAATATCGCCCGGCAAGCGGCCCAGGTTGAAGAGTTGGCCACCCAGCCAGAGGACGAGCCCCACACCGGCCAGCACCAGCCCGAAGAACACCAGCATCCTGCCGAAACCCTCAAACCCCGGCACCGACCCTCACCTCCGGCCGCGAATCAGCACAGGCGCATCTGGCGCCCCTCTTCCTTCGGGATACCCAGGTGGGCATAGGCGGCGGCGGTGGCCACCCGGCCGCGCGGCGTACGCTGGAGGAAACCGATCTGCATCAGGTACGGCTCGTAGACGTCCTCGATCGTCTCCGGCTCCTCGCTCGTGGCCGCTGCCAGGGTGTCGAGCCCCACGGGGCCGCCGCCGTATTTGGTGATCAGCGCCATCAGCAGGCGCTTGTCGGTCTCGTCCAGGCCGAGGTCGTCCACCTCCAGCACCCGCAACCCCTCCCGCGCCACCGGGCCGGTGATGGCCCCGCCCGCGCGCACCTGGGCGAAATCGCGCAACCGCTTGAGCAGGCGGTTGGCGATGCGCGGCGTCCCCCGGGACCGCCGCGCGATCTCCATGGCCCCATCCCCGTCCACCGGCACCCCCAGGATACGGGCCGCCCGGCCTACGATCGTGACCAGCTCCTCGGCCGTGTAGTAGTCCAGCCGGATGATGACGCCGAAGCGGTCGCGCAGGGGAGACGTGAGCATCCCGGCTCTCGTGGTGGCACCTACGAGGGTGAAGCGGGGCAGGCTGAGGCGCACGGACCGGGCACCGGGTCCCTTGCCGATCACGATGTCCAGGGCGTAGTCCTCCATGGCTGGGTAGAGGATCTCCTCCACCTGCCGGCTCAACCGGTGAATCTCGTCGATGAAGAGCACGTCCCGCTCCTCAAGGCTGGTGAGGATGGCCGCCAGGTCGCCCGGCCGCTCAATGGCCGGCCCCGAGGTCACGCGGATGTTCACGCCCATCTCCCGGGCGATGATGTGCGCCAGCGTCGTCTTCCCCAGGCCAGGGGGACCGTAGAGGAGCACATGGTCCAGCGGTTCGCGCCGTTCCCGGGCCGCCGCGATGTATATCCCCAGAAGCTCCCGGGCCTTCGCCTGGCCGCAGAACTCCGCGAGAGCCTGCGGCCGCAGGCTCTCGTCACCCGCCTCGTCATCCCCGGGGCGGGCGGACATGAGGCGCCTCGCCTTCTCCGCCTCCGCCAACCGCCTTCACCTCCGCGCCGCTTCCTTGAGCGCCTGCCGGATCACTTCCTCCACCGGCGCCCCGACCCCCAGCGCCCCCAGCGCCGCGGCCACCGCCCGCTCGGCTTCGGCGCCGCTGTAGCCCAACGCCAGGAGGGCCGCGACGGCCTCGTGGGACGCGCCGGATGGCGGTCCGGCCCCCGCGGGGGCCGGACCGCCGCCCTCATCGCCGGCCGCGGCGCTCACCTTCTCCTTGAGCTCGAGGATCAGGCGCTGGGCGGTCTTCTTGCCCACCCCGGGGACGCGCGCCAGGGTCGCGGCGTCCCCGCGCGCCACCGCCGCGCTGAACTGGACGGGGTCCAGCGCCGTGAGGATGGCGAGCGCCAGCTTCGGCCCCACCCCCGTCACCTGGTTCAGCAGCTCGAAAGCTCGCCGCTCCTCCCGGCTGGCGAAACCGTAGAGGTGGATGGCATCGTCGCGCACGACCGTCACCGTGTGCACCTGCGCCTCCTGGCCCGGCCCCGGCAGCCGGGTGAGCGTGGGACCGGTGACGGTCACCAGGTAGCCGACGCCGTTGACGTCCAGAACGACCTGATTCCCCTCTACGGCGGCCACGCGCCCGCGCAACTGGGCGATCACAGCGCGTCACCGGCCCGTTCTCCCGTCAGCCGAAGGAAGCCGGCGCGGTTGATGGCGCAAACGGCGAGGGCCAGGGCGTCGGCGGCGTCATCGGGCCGCGGGGGCGCCGCGAGGCCGAGCAGGGCCCGGACCATCGCCTGCACCTGCCGCTTCTCCGCCCGGCCGTAGCCCGTCACCGCCATCTTGACCTCCATCGGCGTGTACTCGACCACCGGCAGCCCGGCCTGCGCCGCCGCCAGCATGACGACGCCCCTAGCCTCGCCCACCGCGAGGGCGGTGGTGACGTTACGGCGGAAGAACAGCTCCTCCACCGCCACCAGGTCGGGGCGGTGGCGCTCGATTATGTGCGCGATCTCCTTGTGGAGGAAACCCAGGCGGAAGGCTGCACCCGTCGGCCCCGCGTCCGGGGAGGCCGGCGGGGTGATCACCCCGAAGTCCACCGCTGCCATCTCGTGGCCGCGGCTCGCCACGAGACCGAACCCCGTCACCGCCGTCCCGGGGTCGATCCCCAGAACCAGCATCATAACACCCCCGGGCTCTGGTTCGCCCCCGGAGGCGGATTTCCTGCCGTAACGCGCGGGCCCGGAGGGGTATGCGTGGCGGATCGGGTTCTCACTCGGTGTCCCCCAACCCCTCGAGGACACGCCACACCTCGGTGTCGCCGCGCACGACCAGGCCGCGGGCAAGCTTTTCCCTGTCCGCCGGCAAGAGGGAATCGACCATGATACCCGTGTCCCAGAGCATTTCGCCCAGGCTGCCGGGGCGCCCGGCGAACACCACCACCCGTCCTTCCTTGACCGTGATGGTGCGGTCGCCCACGCCGTCCGGGCAGGGGCCCTCCCGCACCTGGCGCAGGATGACCTGGCCGGGCCGGAAGAATGCCACCTCCCACCCTGGGAACCTCCGCACCAGGTCGGCGCGGTGCAGACCGGCCAGCGCCGGTCCCGCCGTCTCAGTCCGAGTCGTCTCCTCGCCGCAGCCGCTCCAAGCCGTCTTGAACACGATGACCGTCTGCGGGCCTGTGACCGGGTCGACCGCCGCGTCCCGGCCCTCTTCCGCCGCGCCGGACGGCGGCGCGGCACGCTGCCGCGCGCGCTCACCCGACCAGTAGACCGCCCCCGCGCCCGCCGCCAGGATCAGGAGGACGAGGGAGACCGCGGCCACCCTCTTGAGCCGCCTCTTCCCGCGCGCGCGGCGGACGGCCACGCGGGACATGCGGTACCGCAACGCCGTACCCCCTCGAGAGGATCTGCGGTGGCAAGTCTGCCCATCCCGGGGGGTGGTTTATGCGCGGCGCGAAGGCGTCAGGCACCTAGCTCGGCGAGTTCGGCATCGTCCATGACGAAGTTGGCGTGCACCTCTTGCACGTCGTCGTGGTCTTCCATGGCCTCCAACAGCTTGAGGAGCTGCTGGGCCTCCTTGCCCTCCACGCGCACCTCGGTCTTCGGCAACATCGTCAGTTCAGCGCTCTCCGGCTTCACGCCCCGGGCCAGGAGCTCCTTCTTGACCGCTTCGAAGTCATCCGGCCCGGTCACGATCTCGAAGGTGTCGTCCTGGGTACGCACGTCCTCGGCGCCGGCCTCCAGAGCCAGGAGCATCACCTGCTCCTCGTCCATCCCGTTCTCTTCGCGGTTGAGGACGATCAGCCCCTTGCGCTCGAACATCCAGGCCACGCAGCCCGACTCGCCAAGGTTGCCGCCGTTGCGGGAGAAGATGTGGCGGATCTCCCCCGCCGTGCGGTTCCGGTTGTCCGTCATGATCTCGAGCAGGATGGCGACGCCGCCCGGCCCGTAGCCCTCGTAGAGCAGCTCCTCGACGTCGGCGCCCTCGCCACCGCCGGCCCCGCGCTGGATGGCCCGCTCTATGTTCTCCTGGGGCACGCGCATGTCCCTGGCCTTCTCGATGGCCAGCCGGAGGCGCGCGTTAGTCTCAGGGTTGGGGCCGCCCTGCCGGGCCGCCACCATGATCTCGCGCGCCATCTTGGAGAAGATCTTGCCCTTCTTGGCATCCTGTCGCTCTTTCCGGTGCTTGCGGTTAGCCCATTTGGAGTGCCCAGCCATCTTTCCAACCCTCCTGGAAACGCCGCCGCCCCCATACGCGCGAAAAGGCCGCCGCATGCGACCTTTCTCAGTGGCTTATTGTATCACGAGTTCATCTGTCTTGAAAAGCGGCACGCTTGCGCATGGCACGCCAGAGAAGCGGCTGCGCGGGAGGTCCCCCTCCCTCACCAGCGCGGGGAGAAGCCCCCGTTCATTCGGGGATCGGCGGCAGGGCGCGCTTGTGGGCGCTCTGCTGGTGCATCGCCAGGATGTGCGCGCGCGCCTCCGGGGGCGCGTCCCCGGTGAGGATGAAGCGGTCGAGCACCTCGTACGTGAGGCCCATCTCCCCCTCGTCCGTCTGGCCGCTCCACAGCCCGGCCGACGGCGGTTTAACGATGATCGGCTCCGGCACCCCCAGGTGACGGGCCAGCTCCCGCACCTCCCCCTTCACCAGGTTCCCGAGGGGAAGGACATCCACTCCCCCGTCGCCATACTTGGTGAAATAACCTGCGTACAGCTCACTCCGGTTGCCCGTGCCCACCACGAGGTACCGCAGCAAGTTGGCAAAGTAGTACAGGGTCGCCATGCGCAGGCGCGGCTTGAGGTTGGCCCGGGCGAGCCGCACCGCGGGCTCGCTGGCCTCCGCGGCGGTCCCACTGAGGGGACCGCCCTCTTCCGTCGCCCCGAAGGCTCGCATCAAGGCGTCGTAGGCTGCATCCAGGACCACCGTGCGGACGGGGATATCGAAGTGGCGCGCCACCAAGAGCGCGTCCTGGGCGTCCTGCGGATCGCTGTGACAGGGCATGACCACGCCCAGCACCGCCCCCGGGAACGCCCGGCGGCAAAGGGCCGCCGTCACGGCTGAATCGATGCCGCCGCTCAGCCCGACCACGGCCCCGACGGCCCCCGCCTGGGCAGCCTGCTCGCGCAGCCAGGAGACCAGCCTCTCCGCCGTGGCCGCCGGTTCATGCCACCCCGGAAGTCGCGCTGGCGCTCCTCCACCTACTCCACCATCATGCCCAGGCATCGATGTCATCCGCCCCCTTGTCTGGCTCAACAACGGGTTGAAAAGGAGCGCCGCCGGCCCCGCGGCCTAGTAATCGGGGATCCACTCGCCGATCACCGGATAACGGTATGTGCGCCCTGTGAACGCGTGGACGGCGGCGATGATGGCCAGCACCCCGAAGACGAGGAAGACGATCCCCGCCACCATGGCGAAGAAGCCGGGGCTCGAGAAGGACGCGCCCCGGCTGAGGAAGGCCATGGGGCCTGCCACGGCGGCCCCCAGGGCGGAGAGGATCCAGAACAGCACCATGACCACCAGTTGGAACCCGATGGCTTGGCGGGCGTGCGCCGCGACGAAGTAGGAACGCTCCCTCTGGATCAGGTAGATGGCGAAGGCGATGAGGAGGCCGAGGCCCCCGGGGGCCAGGTAACTCAGATGGGCAGCCCCTGCCCACAGCCGCTCCTCCGGACCGCGATACGTCTGGGCCACCCCCTCCGGGCCGCCGCCCTCTGACAAACAGCATTATACACCCCCAGGGCGCGCCGGGGGGACGGGTGCCCCCCTGAAATCCAGGATCCCCTGCGCCGGGACGGGACCGACGATGATCCCCTCGGCGAGGGGGACGCGCTCCCCCACCGGGAACACCTTCTTGAACGTGGGAGCCACCACCTGGATGTCGGCGCGAACGTTCAGGTACACCAGGTGCCGCGTCTGGTTGAAGCCGGCTTGATCGAAGCGGGACTCCAGGTCCACGTGGACGGCGCCGATGGATTCCATTCCCACCCACAGCGCCGGGCCACGCGTGGCGAAGAGCTTGGAGCCGAACACCTGGCTCAGATAGATGCCGAAGTACTGGTCCTCCATCTTCTTGAGTTCCCGCTGCACGGCCAGGCTGACGTCGGCGGCCACCTTGTTCACCACGGCGTAGTTCGGTTGGACGAAGGCCACGCCCCCCTGGCTGTTCTCTTTGATGGTGTAGAGGTCCTGGTACGCGATGCCCGCGACCACCTTGCTCAGGATCGCCCTGTTGATGGCCTCACGGGCGCGGATCTGCACGCTCTGCTGGATGGCGGCCTCCAGGGAGGGGCGGAGCGCCATCTCCATGACGAAGACGGCGCCCACCAAGAGCAGGATGGTGCTCAGCGCCAGCTTCCACACGGTGGCGCGCCCGCGTCGCCACACGCCTCTCACCCGCCCCGGTCCGTGGGTTAACCCTAACCTATGAGGCCGAAGAGCGGCGCGTGACCTCCTTTTTTCGGCTAGCCGAGGCGGACGCGGGCGACGCAGCTCCTCTGCTGCGCCCCAGTCAGGCCCGCGGCAGGAGCAGTCCGAACAGATAACCGAGCAGCGCCGCCCCCGAGGCGAGGAGGAGGACCTCCCCGAGAAGAGGAGCCGCCTCTCGCCGGCGAAAACCCCCTTGACCACCCCCACCGAGAACAGGGACAGAAGCGCCAGCCCTACGGCGGCGCCCAGGGCGGCCGCCCCTTGCAGAAAGGCATACGGAAGCAGGACGACAGCGGCCCCGACCGCGAACGACCCGGCCATGACGGCGCCCTCGGCGACAGGTCGACCCAGGTCCAGATCTCCCAACCCCAGGACCTTCTCGCGGAAGGTCCGGAGGAAGGCGTCCTCGTGGTCCCGGATGAGCTTCACCGCCTGGTAGGCCCTCTCCCGCGGCATCCCCTCCGACTGCAGCGCCTCCAGGAGCTGTTCGTGGGCCAAGTAGGGCTCCTCCCGGAAGCGGGCCTGCTCCTCCCGGATCGCCCGCTCGAAGACGGCCCGCTCAGCCTTCGACGAGAGGTACGCCCCCACGCCCATGGATATGGCACCGGCCAACATCTCCACCAGGCCCCCGACGAGCACGATCCCGCTCGCAGACG
>JBBITQ010000006.1:0-14828 GCA_037440685.1 Clostridiales bacterium | reverse complement strand
CCGTCATACTATCCTCAAGGTCAAAAGACTTCGGGAGGTTCGGAAACGGGGTTTCGTCCGTGCAGCGGAACTTGGACCAGATCCTCGAGAGGCTCCAGGAAAAGGACTACAAGTTGACGCCCCAGCGGCAGCTCGTCGTGCGGATCCTCCTGGGGAACATGGACAAACACCTGAGCGCCGAGGACATCTATCACCTCGTCAAGCGGGAGAACCCCGACATCGGCCTCGCCACCGTCTACCGGACGCTCGAGCTCCTCTCCGACCTGGAGATCCTCCAGAAGATCGACTTCGGCGACGGGCGCAGCCGCTACGAGTTCCGGGAAGCGGCGCACCACCACCATCACCACCTCATCTGCACCTCGTGCGGCCGCGTGGAGGAGTTCGCCGAGGACCTCCTCGAGGCGCTCGAGCACCAGGTCGCCGCGCGCAGCGGCTTCCGCGTCACCGACCACCAGGTCAAGTTCTTCGGCCTCTGCAGGGACTGCCAGGACTAGGCGCACAATAAGATCCATCCAGGGTCCCTTTGGGGGTGTCGGCCGGTGGACTGGAGAACGATGGCGGCCACGTTCGCGCTCGTCTTCGTTGCGGAGCTGGGCGACAAGACCCAGTTGGCCACCATGCTGCTCGCGGCCGAGTCGAAGTCGCTTCCGGCCGTCTTCCTCGGCGCGGCTGGCGCGCTGGCCCTGAGCGCGCTCATCGGCGTCGCCGCCGTTGATCTCGTCAGCCGCGTCGTTCCCGTAAAATACCTCCGGATCGGCGCCGGCGCCGCGTTCATCGCCATCGGCTTCCTTTTGTTGCGCGGGCGGATTTGAACGATGTAAAATGGTTGGTGCCGCATGTGCGCCCTTAGCTCAGCGGATAGAGCACTGGCCTCCGGAGCCAGGTGCGGGGGTTCGATTCCCTCCAGGCGCACCATTGCATCACCTACCCGCGCCCGTGCCTTCCGGGCGCTCTTCTTATGCCTCAGATGAACAGCTCGAGGATGGCCTTGAACACGTGGAGGCGGTTCTCCGCCTGATCCCACACCAGCGAGCGCGGCCCGTCGATGACGGCGGCGGCGACCTCCTCCCCTCGGTGCGCCGGCAGGCAATGCATGAAGACGGCATCCGGGCGCGCCGCGGCCATCAGATCCTCGGTCACCTGATAGGGGCGGAAGGCGCGGAGGCGGCCATCCCGCTTGCTTTCCTGTCCCATGCTGGTCCAGACGTCCGTGTAGACGACGCTCGCACCCTCCACGGCCGCCAGCGGATCGGGGGTGACCTCGATGCGGCACCCCGTGAACTGCGCCTGCGCGCGGGCCCGTTCCACCTCGGCGGGATCAGGCTCATACCCCGGCGGCGTGGCAGCCACGAAGTCCATGCCCACCTTAGCCGCCGCCATCATGAGCGAGTGGGCCATGTTGTTGCCGTCGCCCACGTAGGCCAGCTTGAGGCCCCGCCACCGCCCGAACCGCTCGTGGATGGTGAGGAGGTCGGCCAGTGCCTGAGTGGGGTGGACCTGGTCGGTGAGGCCGTTGATCACCGGGATGTCGGCGTGGGCCGCGAGTTCCTCCACCTCCCGCTGCGCGAAGGTGCGGATCAGGATGCCGTCCAGGTACCGGGAGAGCACCTTTGCCGTATCGGCCAGGGGCTCCCCCCGGCCGAGCTGCAACTCGTTGACGCCCAGCGCCACAACCTGCCCGCCGAGCTGAGATACGGCCGCATGGAAGGAAACGCGCGTGCGGGTGGAGTGCTTTGTGAAGATCATCCCCAGGGTCTTGCCGCGGAGGGGCTGGGGGTGGTCCGGCAGCCCTCGGCGCGCCTTCCAGGCGGCAGCCGCCCTGATGACGGCCAGCACCTGCAGCGGCGAGAGGTCGGCGACGCGGAGGAGATCCCTCCCCTTTAGGCTCTCCGCCGCCTCGTCGACGCTGGCCTCGGTCCCCAGCGCCGGCGCCAGCTCCTCCATCCCGTCCATCCCCCTCCGGCTTACTCGGCCGGGTCCTCCCCGGCCGCCGCTTCCCATCCTACTCCCGCCACGGGCGTGCCGCAATAGCGGCACCTGTTCCCCCGCAGCCTGACCTCCAGCACCCGGAATCCGGCCCTCACCACCACCGTGCGGCCGCAGGCGTGGCAGACGGTGTCGTCATCCCCAGGCCGCCACGTGTTGCCCAGGTAGACGTATCGCAACCTGGCGCGCGCGATCTCGCGTGCCCGTTCCAGGGTCGCGCGGGGCGTGGCAGGTCTGGTCATGCGGTAATCCGGGTGGTAGCGGGAGAAGTGCAGGGGGATGTCCTCCCCCACCCCTGCCAGCCAGTCCACCAACGCCCTGATGCTCTCCTCGCTGTCGTTCTCCCCCGGTATCAGGAGGTTGGTGACCTCCACGTGGCGTCCAGCCCGGTAGACAGTCTCCACCGTGCGCAGCACCGGCTCCAGGAGCCCCCGGCACACACGGGGGTAGAACCGTGGCGTCATCCCCTTCACGTCGACGTTGAAGGCGTCGATGTGGGGGAGGAGGTCGGCCAGGGGTTCCGCGGCGATGAAGCCGTTGGTGACCAGGACGTTCTTCAGCCCGCGCTCATGCGCAAGAGGAGCGGTGTCCATGATGTACTCGAACCATACGGAAGGCTCGTTGTACGTGAACGCCAACCCCACGCACCGGTCCCCGGCCCACCGCGCCAGCGCCATCTCAACCGCGTCCTCGGGCGTGACCTCCACGGTGGGGGCGTCTTCCCGCGAGATCTGCCAGTTCTGGCAGAAGGCGCAGGCGAGGTTGCAGCCGACGGTGCCCAGCGACAAGACCGTATGGCCGGGGTAGAAATGAAACAGCGGCTTCTTCTCCACCGGGTCCAGGTGCAAGGCCGCACATCGCGCATAATTATACGTCCACAGTTCGCCATCCCTGTTGATCCTGGCCCGGCAGAACCCCGCCCTGCCCGGCTCAATCACGCAGCGCTTCGGGCAGAGCAAGCACCTGACCCGGCCCTCCCCCTTTTTCTCGAAATATAAGGCCTTTCTCATAAATATACCCCTCGGGCGCCCTCGTCAAGAGGGCTGGCAGCGCTTTTCAGTGATACCGGGTGGTGGCGAAACGGTAGATCTCGATGCCCTCCTCATCCCGCTCGAGCCCAGCCTTCCGGCAGGCGATGGCCAGTTGTTGCTCCGGCGTCTCCACCCCAGGCAACGAGGGCAGCAGCAAGCCGCGCCGCCGTCCCTTGGCCACGAGGACGCCGAAGCGGTCAGGGTCCAGGTCCTCCGGGGAGGCCACCGGCTCGAGCGGGCCCAGGACGTCGACGCTGATCTCCATCTCTTCCAGCTCTGCGGGCGCGACGGGCGGGAAACGCGGGTCACGGGCCGCGGCCAGGGCATTGGCCGCGATCTCGTCGGCGAGCGTCGGCCGGGTGGGGACGACGGTGCCCACGCAGCCGCGCAACTCCCCAAACCTCTTCAGCGACACGAATGCGGCCCCTGGCTGCCGGAATTCCGGGGGCACCTCCTCGCCGGGGGACAGCAAGTCGGCCGCACGCCATCCCTCAGCCGGCCGCGTGGCGGCACCGGCGAGCCCGACCGCCAGGGCCCGCCGCGCCAGGCGGACGGGGAAGCTCTCGCGGTGCGGCCCGGTGACCCGCCAGAGCGCCACCGCGTATCCGACGCCGAACGGCGCCTGGTACGAGAGGAGTTCCGCCTCCGCGTCCAAGCTGTGAAGCGCCCCCAACGCTACCGTCAGGGAAGACAGGACGTCCTGCCCGGCCTCCTCGGACAGCTCCTCGGGCATAGCCAGGATGCCACCTCGCTCGCCAGCGGCGACCAGACGCACGAGGGAACGGTCGAAGGCCGCGGCGCGGGGATGAAACCCGCCCGGCGCGCCAGGGCGCAACCGGTGGGACAGGTCGCCGCTGGCGAGCACCGCCACCCTCCGGCTGGCACGGAGCGCGGCCTTCTGCACCGCGAGGCCGAAGGTGTACAGCGCGGGCACGGGGTCCGGGGCGATGGCGGCGACGACCAGCGGCCGGATGAGGCCTGCCCGGTAGACGAAGTAGAGGGGAACCGAAGCGCCGTGATCCAGGCCCTCCCTGCCTCCGGCTCCGTGCCAGGAACGGCGCGGAACCACGACGACCTCCGCGGCCTCCGCCACGAGGGCAGCGACCAAATCGCGGTCAAGGGGGAAAGAAACCCGGGCATCGGCCGCGCCAAAGGCCCCCAGGTCACCCTCCACCGGTTCGCGGTCGTAGAGGAAAACCGTTCCCGGCCGCACAGGGCCATGGGGGGTGACCAGGAACAGGGCATCGACCCCGCTCTCCCGCGCCGCCGCCGCCAGGCGCTCCATGGCCGCAGCCGTATCGCGCACCTCCGCCCAGTCCGCCCGGCCCACCTCCGGGACTGCGACCGGCGGGTGGGGTACCAGAGCCGCCAGCGTCACCCCGCCCCCCGCCACCCCTATCCGCCTCCCGCCGCACGAGTGCCCCTGTTACCTACATTTTAGGCCATCCCGTATTGTACGATTGAGGTGACCAGATTAGTCGGGGCCAGGGAGCGACGGCCTGCAGGGATTGGTCCGCCCGGGCGCGAATAGCCGAGGAAACGGGGGATGATGCCGGTGTATCGCAAGATCCTCATCGCCAACCGCGGGGAGATCGCGGTCCGGGTAATACGGGCCTGCAAAGACCTGGGCATTGGCACCGTCGCCATCTATTCCGAGGCCGACGCCGGCGCCCTGCACGTCCAGATGGCCGATGAGGCGTACTGCGTAGGCCCGGCCCCCGATACCCGCAGCTACCTGAACATCCCCGCCATCATCGAGACGGCGGCCAAAGCGCAGGCCGAGGCCATCCACCCGGGTTACGGCTTCCTGGCGGAGAACCCTCACTTCGCCGCCGTCTGCCGCGCCTGGGGCATCGATTTCATCGGCCCCGAGCCGGAGGCCATCGAGAGGATGGGCTCCAAGTCCCTCGCCCGCCAGACAATGATGCAGGCTGGCGTCCCCGTGGTGCCGGGAACGGCGGGAACCATCCTGGATCCCGCCGAGGCGCTCCGCATCGCCGACCAGCTCGGGTATCCCGTCATGGTCAAGGCGGCGGCCGGAGGGGGTGGGCGCGGCATCCGCATCGCGGCGACGCGGGACGAACTGCGCGAGGTCCTCGAAGCAGCCCGGCGCGAGGCACTGCGCTACTTCGGTAATGGCGAGGTCTACCTGGAGAAGTACCTAGAGGAGCCGCGGCACGTCGAGGTCCAGATCCTGGCGGACCGCCACGGCAACATCGTCCACCTCTTCGAGCGCGAATGCTCCATACAGCGCCGGCGCCAGAAGATCCTGGAGGAAGCCCCCTCTCCCGCCCTGACGCCCGAACTCCGCGCCGCCATCTGCCAGGCGGCGATCGCGGCGTCCAAGGCGGTTCACTACTCCAATGCCGGGACGGTGGAGTTCCTCGTCGACAAACACGGCAATTTCTACTTCTGCGAGATGAACACCCGCATTCAAGTCGAACATCCCATCACGGAGCTGATCACGGGCATCGACCTCGTGAAGGAGCAGATCCGCATCGCCGCGGGGGAGACGTTGCGGTGGCGGCAGGAGGACATCGTCCGGCGCGGCTGGGCCATCGAATGCCGCATCACCGCCGAGGATCCCGACAACAGGCTCATGCCCTGCCCCGGCACCATTACGGCGTACGAAGCCCCCGGAGGGCCATGGGTGCGGGTGGACAGCGGGGTCACGACGGGGTCAGCCATCCCGCCCTACTATGATTCCCTCATCGCCAAGCTGGCTGTGTGGGGGGAAGACCGCCAAGAGGCCATCCAGCGCGCCCGTCGGGCTTTGGAGGAGTTCCGCATCGAGGGTATCAAGACCATCATACCGGTGCACGCGGAGATCCTGAGGCACCCCTTGTTCCAGGAGGGACGATACCACACCCAGTTCCTTGAGGAGACCGTGCTCGTCGCCCAGAGTTCGTAGGAGAGGGCAAAAAAAGAGGAGCTGCCGCTCCTCTTCGCATCGCCCGGACCATCCCCTCCGTGCGGCAGAAACCTCAGCGCTTGGAGAACTGAGGCGCCTTCCGGGCCTTCTTGAGCCCGTACTTGCGGCGCTCCTTGGCGCGTGGGTCGCGCGTCAGGAGGCCGGCCTTCTTCAGGGTGCGACGCAGGGAACCATCAACCCGCAGCAGGGCGCGCGCTATCCCATGCCTGATCGCCCCGGCCTGACCGGAGATGCCGCCGCCCCGCACATTGGCTATGACGTCGTACTTGTCCAGCGTGGCCGTGATGACGAGGGGTTGGATGACCTGCGCCTGCATGGTCTTGACGGGGAAGTACTCCTCGACGGAGCGACGGTTGACGACGATGCGTCCCGTGCCCGGGATCAGGCGCACCCGCGCCACGGCTTCCTTTCTCCGCCCGGTACCCCAGTACTGAACCTTGAGCGCCAACATTCCACACCCCCTTTGCGATCGCCCACCTAGGCCAGCGGCTCCGGCTTCTGGGCAGCGTGCGGATGGGTGGGCCCCGCATAGACCCTCAGCTTGCGATACAGGGCCCGCCCGAGGGCGTTCTTGGGCAGCATCCCCTTGACAGCCTTCTCGATGACCCGCTCCGGCCTGGTGGCAAGAAACTTCCGGTAGGTCATGGCGCGCAAACCGCGCGGGTACCCCGTGTGACGGTAATAGATCTTCTTGTCCAGCTTGTCGCCGGTGAGGCGCACCTTCTCGGCGTTGATGACGATGACGTGGTCGCCCGTGTCGACGTAGGGCGTGTAGATCGGCTTGTGCTTGCCCATGAGCACCGTCGCCACGAGCGTGGCGAGGCGCCCCAGGGTTTTGCCGTCAGCGTCTATGACATACCATTTCCGCTCTATCTCGTTCGGCTTCGCCATGTAAGTGGCCTTCACAGTCCAACCCTCCAGCGGCCGGCACCGGCCAAAAACACACGGGGAATTTTACAGTAACAGGCGCGGGCTGTCAACAGCATGGCGGCGGCACGCCGACACCGGGGCGTCTCCCGCTTGACGGTTCCGGCAACTTCATGTAGATTCCAATCATCCACGATAACTCCTGTGCATCCTCTCCTGCGGCGAAACGGCGTCCGACTCCTCGGAACCGCTTCCTCGCGGGGCGGAGAAGAAGGGCGGTTGTGATCCCATGCGCTTCCCCAAGTCAGGACGCCGCGTGCTCCTCGCCACGATGACGGTGGCCGCCGTTGCCCTTTCTGGGTGCGGCGGTGCGGCCCCCAAACGGGAACAGGCGTCGGCATCCCCGCCATCCGCGGCCAGCGGCGCTGAACTTGATCGGCCCCGGAGCGGAGGGCCGAGCTTGGCCCACGCCAAGCACAAGGACGGCGTGCATATCGCCGTGAACACCGACCGCGATAAGTACAAGCCCGGGGAGAAGGTGATGATCACCGTCACCGTCTCCAACCTCGGCCAGCAGGTCAAGGACTACACGATGTGGAACATCGGCGATCCCCGGGTCTACGTCTCCATCGACCCGCGCCCCCACGCAGTGAAAGAGATACCCCTCCACCCGGTCGGCAGGCAGGGTGACCCACTGATCCCCGCGCCCAGCTCGGCCGCGCTGCAGCCGGGCGAGTCGTTTATACACGAAGTGGTATGGGATCAGATGATCCCGGAAGGCGCCTCCGGACGCCCAGCCCCGCCTGGCCGCTACACCATAAAGGCTACCCTGTACCTGGGACGCTACACGGGCGAAGGCACCACCTCGCCGCTCGAGGTCACGCGTACCATCGAGATCGAGGGGTAGGCGGCAAGGCGATCTCAGCGCCGTATTCCACCATCTCCAGACACAAGCCTTGCGGCGGTGCCGCTGGGCCCGCCCGGCGCCGGTCGCGCGAGGCTATGATCCGGCGGACCTCCTCCGGCCCCCAGCGCCCCCGCCCGACCTCGACGAGCGTGCCCACCATCGTACGGACCATCTTATAAAGGAAACCGTCTGCCTCCACCCTCACCTGCAGGACGTCCCCCTCCAGGGTGAGGTCGCAACGCCTTACCGTCCGGACGGTGTCCCGCACCCGCGAGCCGGCCGCCTGGAAGGCGGCGAAGTCCTGCCGCCCGCAGAAGTAAGAAGCGGCCTCCGCCATGGCCGCCAGGTCCAAGGGCCCCGGGTAATGCCACGTGTAACGGCGCAGGAAGGGTGAGGGGAAACGCGCCCGCCAGATGCTGTACCGATAAGTCTTGGACTTGGCGGAGAAGCGGGCGTGGAAGCCGGCGGGCGCCACGGCCGCGCCCGTGACGACTATGTCGTCCGGCAGCCAGCGGTTGATGGCATATGGCAGGCGGTCCGGGGGAATGGCTGTCTCGGCTTGCAGGCTCACCACCTGCATCTCGGCATGTACCCCGGCGTCGGTCCGGCCCGCCCCCGCCAGCACCACCGGCCGGTCAAACAGGCGCTCCAGCGCCTCCTCCAGGCGTTCCTGCACGGAAGGGCGCCCGCCCCGGCCCGCGGCCCCGCGCGGCCTCTGGCGCTGAAAGCCGCAGTACCCGGTCCCGTCGTAGGCGACGACCAGGACCAGGTTCATACCAGTTCCAGAATCGCCATCGGCGCGGCGTCGCCCCGCCGCGGCGCCAGCTTGAGCACCCGGGTGTATCCTCCCGCCCGATCGGCGTACCGGGGGCCGATGGTGTCGAAGAGCTTCTTCACCACGCCCTCGTCCATGATGTACGCCAAAGCCTGGCGCCGGGCATGCAGGTCGCCGCGCTTGGCCAGGGTGATCATTTCGTCAGCGATGGCCTTGACTTCCCTCGCCTTGGCCTCGGTGGTCTCGATCCGCTCCTGGGCGAACAGGGCCGTCACCATGCTCCGGAAGAGCGCCCGGCGCTGATCGCTCGTGCGGCCCAGCTTGGCCTGTCCCATTGGTCACCCTCCTTTCCCCGAACTTCCGGGCTACTCATCCGACGGTTTCAGGGCTAGTCCCAGGGCCGCCAGCTTCTCCTCCACCTCTTCGAGGGACTTGCGGCCCAGGTTCCGCACCTTCATCATCTCCTCGGCGGTCTTGGACACCAGCTCCCCGATGGTATTGATCCCGGCCCGCTTCAGGCAGTTGTACGAGCGCACCGAGAGGTCCAGCTCGTCGATGCTCATCTTGAGCAGGGCGTCCTTATCGTTCTGCGTCTTCTCCGTCATCTCCACGTCCGGCACGCCGTTCGTCAGATGCGAGAACAGGTTCAGGTGCTGGACGAGGATCTTGGCCGCCAGGCTCACCGCCTCATCCGGCCCGATGGTGCCATTAGTCCAGACCTCGAGAGAGAGCTTGTCGTAGTTGGTCACCTGACCCACCCGGGTATTCTCGACCGTGTAGTTCACCCGCCGGATGGGGGTGAAGATGGAATCCAGAGGGATCAGCCCGATCGGCTGATTGGGCTTCTTGTTCCGTTCCGCGGGGACATAGCCGCGCCCGCGTTCGACCGTGAGCTCCATCCGCAGGCGACCGCCCTTGTCGAGGGTAGCGATGTGCAGGTCCGGATTCACCACCTCGACGTCCGGCCCGGCGATGATGTCGCGGGCCAAAACGGGCCCCTCCCCCTGGGCATCGATACGGACCAACTGGGGCTCGTCGGTGTGCAGCTTGATCGCCAGGCCTTTGAGGTTCAGGGCGATCTCCGTGACGTCCTCCACCACGCCCGGGATGGTGGAGAATTCGTGGAGCACCCCGTCGATCTTCATGGAGGTGACGGCGGCGCCTGGCAGAGACGAAAGCAAGACCCGTCGCAACGAGTTCCCGAGGGTAGTCCCGTAGCCGCGTTCCAGCGGCTGCACCTCAAACCGGCCGTACATGCCGTCCGGCGAACGCTCCACGCATTCGATGCTCGGCTTCTCCATTTCAAACACCTGCACGAACCCTCCCTTGGCCGGCGTTTTGGTCCCACCCATGCGCAAACGATAGGCGGGGGGCATCCCCACCCCCGTGAGGGGCCGCCCTGGAACGTCTCTCAACGGGAATAGTGCTCGACGATGAGGTGCTCCTTGACCGGGACGTCGATCTCCTCACGCTCGGGATACCGGACCACGTGGCCCTTCATAGCCTCCCTGTCCACGGAGAGCCACTCCGGAACCGCCCGGCCGGCCGCAGCCGCAGCGAGCTCCTTGAACCGATCGAGCGAACGCGACCGCTCGCGCACGGCCACCTCGTCACCCGGCCGGACGAGGAACGACGGAATGTTGACCTTCCGCCCGTTCACCGCGAAGTGCCCGTGGTTGACCAACTGGCGGGCCTCAGCGCGGGACGAGGCGAATCCCATGCGATAGACGACGTTGTCCAAGCGGCGCTCCAGGATCCGCAGCAAGGCCTCGCCCGTGACTCCGCGGGCGCGCATCGCCTGGGCGACGTACCTGCGGAACTGGCGCTCCAGCACACCGTAGATGCGGCGGAGCTTTTGCTTCTCCCGCAGGTGGACCCCGTACTCGGAAACCTTCTGCCGCGCCTGGCCGTGGGCACCCGGGGCATAATTGCGCCGATCTATGGCACACTTATTCGTGTAGCACCGGTCACCCTTGAGATACAGCTTCAGGCCTTCCCGGCGGCAGAGCTTGCAAACAGGGCCGACGTATTTGGCCAATTGCTGTCCACCTCCTCAAACCCGGCGGCGCTTGGGCGGCCGGCAACCGTTGTGGGGGATCGGTGTCACGTCCTTGATCAAGGTGACCTCCAGCCCGGCCGCTTGCAGCGACCGAATGGCGGCCTCGCGACCGGCGCCGGGACCCTTCACGTAGACCTCCACTTCCCGGACGCCGTGTTCCATCGCCGCTCGGGCTGCGCTCTCGGCGGCCATCTGCGCCGCGTAAGGCGTGCCCTTCTTGGACCCCTTGAAGCCGATCACCCCTGCGCTACCCCATGCGATCGCATTCCCCTGGGGATCGGTAATGGTGACGATGGTGTTGTTGAAAGTCGACTTGATGTGGGCCACGCCGCGCTCCACGTTCTTGCGCTCTTTCTTCCGCACGCGGCCAGCCCGTGCCCTTTGCTGCTTGGCCAACACTCAAGCCCCCCTCACTTCTTGGTAGCCTTCTTCTTGCCGGCCACGGTACGCCGCGGCCCCTTGCGGGTACGGGCGTTGGTCTTGGTCCGCTGCCCGCGCACCGGCAACCCGCGCCGGTGCCGCAGGCCGCGGTAACAGCCGATGTCCATGAGGCGCTTGATGTTCATCTGCACCTCGGCCCGGAGCTCGCCCTCCACCTTGTAGTCGCGATCGATCACCTCGCGCAGGCGAGCCACTTCGGAATCCGTCAAATCCTTCACGCGCGTATCGGGGTTGATCCCCGTCTTGCGCAGAATCTCCCGCGACCGCGACAGGCCGATGCCGTATATCAGGGGGAGCGCAGCCTCAATCCGCCGTTCCCGTGGCAGGTCGATACCCGCGATTCGTGCCATGTCTCCTCACCTCCATCCCGAGAACCCCGGGCTTCATCCTTGCTTCTGCTTGTGCTTGGGGTTCTCGCATATCACCATGATCCGCCCATGGCGGCGGATGATCTTGCACTTCTCGCAAATCCGCTTCACAGAAGGGCGCACCTTCATCGTTCAACCCTCCTCCCCGCCTTCAGGTCCGAAGGCGATAAGTGATGCGACCGCGCGTCAAATCGTAAGGCGAGAGCTCCACCGTTACCTTATCACCTGGGAGGATGCGAATAAAGTGCATCCTGATCTTCCCGGATACGTGCGCCAGCACCCGGTGGCCGTTCTCCAGCTCCACCCGGAACATGCCGTTCGGCAACGGCTCAACCACTGTCCCCTGCACCTCTATGACGTCTTTCTTGGCCATGTGATCCCCCACTTCAGGCCGACGCCTCACGCTCGCCGCCGCGGCTGCCCGCCTGCAGCGCCTCCCGCAGCTCCTGGTCGGTCACCGGCCTGCCTTCTTGCACCTTCCGCGCCACGCTCTCCGCCACGCCACCCTCCGCCTGGAGGTGCCGCACGTTCTTCTTCTTCGGGCGCTGAGCCTTGCGCAGGTCGCCATCCGCGACGAGAACGAAGCGGTCGTCTATCACCCTCAGCACCACCATGAGCCTGCCCCGATCACGGCCTGCAACCGATTTCACGATCTGTCCCGGCCGCAATTCTGAGGCGGTCACCCCGCCAACCTCCCCACTCGCGACTGCCAGTTTGCTCCATGCATGCGCAGGCAGAATTTTAGTATACTACACTTTCCCCGTCCTTATGCTCACGGGACCGTCAGGATGAGCGGCCCATGCTTCGTGACGGCCACGGTATGTTCGAAATGCGCCGACAGGCTGCCATCGCGCGTGCGCACCGTCCACCGGTCCCCCGCGGTGTACACCTCATAGCCACCCGCGTTGACCATGGGCTCGATAGCCAGCACCATCCCCGGCGCCAGCACCGGCCCCTTGCCAGGGGGACCGAAGTTCGGGATCTCGGGCTCTTCATGCATCTCCCTGCCTATGCCATGTCCCACATACTCCCTCACCACGGAGAACCCGTGGCCCTCTACATGGCGCTGCACCGCGTGGGAGATGTCGCTCAGCCGGTTGCCGGGCCAGGCCTGGGCGATCCCCGCCAGCAACGCCTCGTGCGTCACCCGCATCAGCCTCTGCGCTTCCTCGCCCACCCTCCCCACCGGCCAGGTGCGCGCCGCGTCGCCAACATAACCTTTGTAAGTCACGCCGATGTCGATGCTGACGATGTCTCCGGCGACCAGCACCCGTTTGCCGGGGATCCCATGCACGACCTCGTCATTGACCGATGTACATATGCTCGCGGGGTAGCCGCGGTATCCCTTGAACGTAGGGATCCCGCCGCGCCGGCGGATGAACTCCTCGGCCAGGGCATCCAGCTCACCCGTGGTCACCCCCGGGCGGATGGCCCGCGCCAGGTACTCGTGGCATTCGGCCACGATCCGGCCGGCCTCCCGCATCAGCCCGATCTCCCGCTCAGACTTGAGGATGATCATGGCTCGCTGCTCGAACGGCAACCCGCCTGACATCTGCCGCGACGGCGTCCACGGGCTGCTCCCCATCCACCTCCACGAGCTTCCCCTGCGCGCGATAGTAATCCTCGAGGGGCACCGTCTGCCGTGCGTATACCGCCAGACGCTCCCGGATGGTGTCCTCACGATCGTCCTCCCGCTGATAGAGGATGCCGCCGCAACGATTACAGCGGCCATCCTGCCGGGGCGGGTTTGTGTACACGTTGTACGTCATGCCGCACTCCCGGCATACCCGGCGCCCACCCAGGCGCCTCACGATCTCCTCCGCCCCCACCCTGATGGCCACTACCCCGTCCAGAGCCGTACCCATCTCGGCGAGCACCTCATCGAGGGCTACCGCCTGCGGCACAGTGCGGGGAAAGCCATCGAGGATGAAACCCTTGGCACAGTCCGGCCGCGAGAGCCGGTCCCGCACCACCTTCACCGTGACCTCGTCCGGCACCAGTTGCCCGCGCTCTAGATAGCCCCGCACCTCGATCCCCAGGGCCGTCTCCTCGCGCACCGCCTGCCTGAACATGTCGCCGGTAGCGATGTGGGGCACGCCCTCTGCCTCCGCCAGGCGCGCCGCCTGGGTCCCTTTCCCCGCGCCGGGTGGCCCGAGAAAGACGAGGCGCACAGTCTCACCTCTATTTCATGAAGCCCTGGTAATGCCTCATCAGCATGTGGGCCTCGATCTGCTTCATGGTCTCCAGAGAGACGCCCACGACGATCAGCAAGGCCGTCCCACCGAAATAGATGTTCGGCACGTTCGTCACCCGGGCGAAGAACACCGGCAGCACGGCAATGACGGCCAGAAACACGGCCCCTGCCAACGTGATCCGCTCCAGCACCTTAGCCAGGTACTGGGCGGTGGGCTTGCCCGGGCGCAGGCCGGGGATGAACCCGCCATACTTCCGGATGTTCTCGGCCACGTCGTTGGGGTTGAAGATGACCGCCGTATAGAAAAAGGTGAACAGGATTATGAGCAGCATATAAAGGACGGTGTACAGCACGGTCCCGAAATTGAGGGCGTTGGCCACGGCGCGCGCCCAGGGGTGCTGGATGAATTGGGCGATGGTCGTGGGGAACGCCAGGATCGAGGCCGCGAAGATCACGGGGATCACCCCGGCTTGGTTGACCCTCATGGGGATGTGGGTCGACTGCCCTCCGTAGACCTTCCTCCCCACCACGCGCTTGGCATATTGCACCGGCACGCGCCGCTGGCCCTGCGACACCCAAACCACCCCGGCGATCACCGCCAGGCCCAAGATCACGAGGACGAGCAGGTTGAACAGGTTGATCCGTCCACCGCGAAGGTATTCGACGATGCTGCCAAGGCCGGCGGGCAGCCGCGAGACGATGCCGGCGAACACCAAAAGGGAGATGCCGTTGCCGATCCCCTTCTCCGTGATCTGCTCCCCCAGCCACATCAAGAACGTGGTCCCCGCCGTGAGGGTCAGCACGACCACGGCTATGGCACCGGCACCGGTGTTGAGGAGCGCGCCGCTCCCCTTCAGGTAAAAGGCCACACCAAAAGCCTGAATGAGTGCAAGGATCACCGTCCCATACCGGGTCCACTGGGTGAGGCGCTTGCGCCCCTCCTCCCCTTCCTTCGCCCAGCGTTCTAGGGTCGGGATCACGATGGTCAGCAACTGCATAATGATCGACGCGTTGATGTACGGGATGATGCTCATGGCGAACACGGTAAACGCGCGCAACGCGCCCCCGGCGAAAACGTCCAGGAACGCGAACAGGGTGCCGGTGGCGAAAAGCTCCTCGATGCGTTTGGGATCGATGCCGGGCACCGGGACGTGGGCCCCGATGCGGAACACCAGGAACATCCACAGCGTGAAGAAGATCCGCCGCCGCAACTCCGGAATTTGAAACGCGCGCGCTATGTTTTCCACCACTACGGGCACCCGTCTTCA
>JBBITQ010000005.1:0-17183 GCA_037440685.1 Clostridiales bacterium | reverse complement strand
TGCTGCGCGAACGCGCCCGCATGGTATACTTGCCTGGACCGAAGGCATGCTCCACCGAGCTCGACGTGTGGGCAGGATCGTTGTCAACCCACGTGGTGCCATCCCCGAAGTCCCATTCCCACTGCGCGTGGTACGTGCGGTCCTCCTGCCGGTCGGTCGTCCGCTTGTTGCGGTAGACCACGTCCACCCTCGGCATCCCCCGCCGACCGTCGCGTTCCGCGATCGTCACGCCATCCCGACGGCCGGCGGCAGCACCGCCCGCCGCGGCGCCGCCCGCGGAAGAGCCGCCCGCTCCCCGCGCCGGCCGGGGGCGGGCGGTGTTCCGGGGGCGGCTGCGCCCGCCGGCGCTGTCCCCCATCGGTTCTGCGCCGCCCCCCACCGGTTCCGCGCCGACATCCACGGGTGCCGCGCCCGGTTGCGCGCCCGCACCAGACCGTTCCGGGCCATCGGCCCGCGCGGCCGACCCGCCTGCCCCTGAGCACGGACCGCCCGGGTAGACCGCGATCCGATAGGTAAAGGCCACATGCGGCGCCCAGGACAGGGACGCCGGCGACACGGCCCCGCCCTCCGGGAGCAGCCGCACGACGAGGAACACACGATCCCGCACCGGATCGATGCCGCCTAAGTCCAGGCGGCCCTGGAGCACCCCGGCCTCCGGTCCGGAGGCGGCCAGAGGGCGCAGGTGCCGCAGGCGCCCCTCACGGCTCACCGCCAGGAAAGCGGCGAACCCGAGGCCGGACGGCCGGGCGAGAGGTCGGACCTCGGCCTCCACCGCGCCGGCCGCCGCCAGCCCCCGGAGGTCGAGCCCGAACACCGCGGGCTCGGCGAGGGACGCCCTGCCCTCCCCGTCCATTGTCCCAGGCGCGGCCGGCGATGAGGGCTCGTGGGGCCGGTGCCAGCGCGCCACCGGCCCCACGGGATCCAGGTAGTCGATGACCCGGCGCACCACGTCTCCCCGCCTGAGCAGGCCCCCGGGCAGAAGCGCGCGCAGTCCGCCGCCCACCAGGAAGGCGTCCAGGGGGCCGGGCGGGAGGAAGGCGGAGCCGGCTTCCCTTTCGAGGTCCGCCGCCAGGTCGGGCGCCAGGAGCGCCGTCCAGCCCCGGGGCAGCGCTGCGGCGACGGTCACGTAGCGCACCCCGTCGGCAGCATGCGCCGGATCCGCGCGGCCAGCTTCCCGGCTGTTCAACTCTGCCAGGGCGAAGTTCGCCAGGAGGTCACCCGTCTCGCCGGCGCGCAGGGCGATGACCTCGCTCACGAGGGAGTTGACGGCTGGCGAGGAGGGCTCTAGGCCCGAGAGCTGGCGCCCCCCGGCAACCACCAGTTCCTGCCCCAACGCCGCCGCCACCCGCTCCAGCCATTGGTTCCAGAGGCGCTCGGCGCGTTTGCGGACGAAAGCCCGCAGCGTGGCCTTCCAGTTCCCCTGCCACTTGAGGTCCCCCTGCCACCCTTGCGCGGCCACCTGCAGCCACGGCGCCAGCAGGCGATAGTTGTTGCGCGCCACCTCCAGCGCCAGCAGGTTGAAGTAACACCGGGTGAGCACCGCCCCCGCTCCCGCCGCCGGGGTGGTTCCCCGGGGCTCGCGAGAACCCGCGGGCTGCTCCAGAAGGGGCGGCCTCTGGGCGGCAGGGAACGCTGCCAGGAAATCAGACGGGTACCGGCGCGCGATCCAGTCCGGGAACGCCTCCGGCCGCGACCGGCCCGCCGGTCGCCGCAGGAACACCCCTTCCGCGAGGAACTGGTCGTACAGGGGCTCAAAGTATTCGAAGGCGACGCGGTCGACGTACTCCGCTTCCCCGCTGAAGGGCGCCAGGGCCGCCCCGGCCACCAACACCCGGCCCAGGCCGCGGCCGCTCGCCCGGCGGCGTTCGACCTGCTCCGCCATGGTCCCCGCCGCCTTGTACAAGGTCGCCAGATACGAACCACGGTTGGGCGGGCTCAGCATCACCAGCGTGCGCACCCGCGCCGCGCCCGCCAGCGCGTGGATGTAATACCGGGCCGCCAGCGCCCCGGCGCCCTGCGCGATGATGTCGACGCGCGGGGCGCCAGTCTCCCGCAGCACCTTATCCACCAGCGGCCCCAAGCCCTGCCGCGCCAATTGCTCGAACCCCGCCCCAGAACCGGCCGGGTGGTCCACCCAGAAGAGCGTCCGGCCGGGAACGTATCCGCGCCGCACCAACGCCGCGTAGAACGGCCCGGGCCTCCTGCCCAGCTCCGGGAGACCGAAGGCTTCCGCCGCCGCGCTGTAACCGGGCACTAGGATCAGGGGATAGAGGGGAGGCGGGGGCGGGGCGTCTGCAACCCGCAACGGCAACGGAAAGCCCAGAGCCAACGCCCCCAGGCACGCGAGCGCCGGCGCGCGCCCGCACAAGGAAAACCGGAACAAGAGCCATCCCTCCCATTTATTGGTAGCAAGTCACTTCGACGCCTTTCTGTAATTTCCTGCCATTCCAACAGAAAGGGAGGGTTGGGTAGAATGAAGTCGGATGGCTGCGCGGTACAGCCACTGCGGCAGCACGCCGCCGCAGCGCACCGGAGGAGGCGCGGGCGATGCGCATCGCTCTGGACCCGGAGGCGCGGGAGTTCATCGCCAGGAAAGGCGGCGCCGTGACCATCAAGATCCGCAAGCTGGACGCGTGTTGCGGCGGAGGCGCCATGCCCGTCGCGGCTGCGGGGGAGCCCTCCTCGCGCGACGGCTACGAGGAGCATCACGTGGACGGCATCCGCGTCTTCCTGCCGGCCGGCTTGGCCACGGGCCCCGACGGCGTCCACATCCGCCTCAACACGTTCCTCTTCCTGCGGGACCTGACGGTCGACGGGGTGATCTTGAGCTGAATACCCTCTTCACCGGCCTGCTCAACAGCTTCGAACAGCTTCAGGCATGAGCGATGCCCCAGGCGGCATCAGGAAGGCGGAAGGTGTTCGAGCCCTTCCACCCGACGGAAGTGGCGGTCGAAGGCATAGACGACCGCGGGACCGCTCGACAAGGCCTGCGCAGCTAGGAGGGCGTCACCGAAGCCGAGATTCAGATCCCGATAAAGACAGAGGGCATGTTGCAGTCGGCCCTTGTCAGGCACCCGAAGGCCCCGAATCTCCAGGAAGGACAGCAGAACCTGGGCGATCCGGTCTTTCTTGAATCCGTAGAAACGTTGTAGCACCCATACCACCTCGGCCAGGGTGATCTCGGTCAGGGTGAGCGATGCCTCTCCTTCCTGGGCACGGGCTTCGGCACGCTCCAGGAGCGCTGCCGCCGCTTCCGCCATCTCGGGTGGATCTCCCGTAAGGTAGCGGAGGATCACGTCGGCGTCGAGGTAGCCTGGCTTCACCGCTGATCAGCACCGTCCTCGTCCGGAACAGCCATCCTCCGCATAACGTCCGCCACCGCGGCCTCCTCGGCTTCCTCGCGCAGGATCGCGGAGCCCGGATAGCGCCGCGACGCGGGGAGCGCGCCCTTCAATTGCGCAACAGAGGGGCGGGGAATCCGCTCGATGACGACCCGGCGGCCAAGCGGAACGAAGACGATGAAGTCTCCCGTCTCGATTCCCAGGCGCTCTCGGATCTCTTTGGGAATGGTGACTTGCCCCTTGAACGTCACGCGCGCAGTTGGCATGGATCCATCTCCACCTTCCGACACAACTCTATAATATATTACGAACTTAATATTAGATTACCAAAACGCTATCGCATTACAAAGCGATGGCCTCGTCAACACAGGAAAAAAGGCGGTGACCCCAAGGGTCACCGCCTTATGGAATCTCAGCGCCCTCGCGGCCTCGTGTCACACCGCCTGGTCCGGCTTCTGCACGACGAAGCTGACCACCTGGCACTGCCTCATGGGGTCATAACCGACGATCTTCACGTAACTCTTGGGGTGAGCCGCGCGGCACGCGGCCAGCTCCTTCAAGACGGCATCGGCGTCCTGGACGCCCGCCATGGGCAACCCCCACATGCTCCAGAACTTCACGGCCGGGTTGTCGGCGAACTCGACCGCCGGCACGAGCCCCTCGTCCACGATGTACCTCACCTGCTTGGCCACCTGATCCTCCGTCATGGGGGGCAGGTAGGAGAACGTCTCCAGCTTCATGGTGCCATCCCTCCGCTTGCGTGAAGTCTCCGCTCAGGCTGCGATGCTCAGCGGGGCGATCCCACGGCATCGAGCGTATCGACGGTCTGGAAGTCGAACTTGATGTCCTTCCAGGTCTCCATGGCAGCGCGCAGCTCCGGGCAGGTCCGGGCGGCGGCCACGAGGATCTCCTTGCCCTCGGCCACGATGTCGCGGCCCTCGTTGCGAGCCTGGACGACGGCCTCGAGGGCGACGCGGTTGGCGGTGGCGCCGGCCTGGCTGCCCCAGGGATGCCCGTGGGTGCCACCGCCGAACTGGAGCACCACGTCATCGCCGAAGATCTGGACCAGCTCCGGCATGTGCCACACGTGGATGCCGCCCGAGGCGACGGGGAACACCGGCGCCAGGCTGGCCCACTCCTGGTCGAAGTAGATCCCCCGACTCTTGTCAGCGGGGATGAAGTCCTCCCGCAGGAGGTCGCACACCGCCATGGTCGCCGTGCGGTCGCCCTCCAGCTTGCCCACCACGGTGCCCACGTGCAGGTGGTCGCCGCCCGCCAGGCGCAGCCACTTGGCCAACACGCGGAAGTGGACGCCGTGGTTCTTCTGCCGGTCGATGACGGCGTGCATGGCGCGGTGGATGTGGAGCAGCATCCCGTTCTTGCGGCACCACTTCGAGAGGGTCTGGTGCGCGGTGAAGCCGGCCGTCAGGTAGTCGTGCATGATGATCGGCAGGCCGATCTCCTTGGCGAACTCGGCGCGCTCGAGCATGTCTTCGGTCGTCGCCGCCGTGACATTGACGTAATGCCCCTTGATCTCGCCCGTCTCGGCCTGGGCCTGCTCGATGGCCTCCTTCACCCACAGGAACCGCTCCCGCCAGCGCATGAACGGCTGGGAGTTGATGTTCTCGTCATCCTTGGTGAAGTCGAGCCCGCCGCGCAGGCACTCGTAGATGACCCGGCCGTAATTCTTGGCCGAGAGGCCGAGCTTCGGCTTGATCGTGCCTCCCAGGAGCGGCCGGCCGTACTTGTTCAGCCTGTCCCGCTCGACGGTGATCCCGTGGGGCGGCCCCTGGAACGTCTTCACGTAGGCCACCGGGATGCGGATGTCCTCCAGCCGCAGCGCCTTGACGGCCTTGAAGCCGAAGACGTTGCCGATGATGGAGGACATCATGTTCACCACCGAGCCCTCCTCGAACAGGTCAAGGGGGTAAGCGATGTAGCACATGTGCTGGTCAGGCTGCCCCGGGATCGGCTCGATGTGATAGCACCGGGCGTTGTACCGGTCGAGGTTGGTGAGCATGTCCGACCACACCTCGGTCCAGGTCCCGGTAGACGACTCGGCCGCCACGGCCGCCCCGGCCTCCTCGATGGGCACCCCCTCGTTCGGCGTCACGCGGAAAGCGCAGAGGACGTCGGTGTCCTTGGGCGTGTAGTTCAGGTCGAGGTACTTGCTGCGGTACTCCTTGACGCCGGCTTCGAACTTCCTCACGGTTCCCGACATGTCCTTTCCTCCTCACGGCCCCATGGCCCAGGATCTCTCGATTGCCAGTATAGGACCGGGGACATCGCTCCGACCAATACATAATATTGATCAAATCCATAATCCCGGCTTTATGGCACTTCCTGACCATTGCTGGCCGCGGCCGGAACCTCATAATCCTTAAAGGATACTATTTTCAAAACGTTAAAACGTGCGAAAACTTATTATAGATGTTAGAATAGCATTGCATTCTCGCAGGGTGGCGGAGGGCGGTTAGCATGGAAGCGACGCAGAATTCGACGCGGCAGCAGATCCTCGAACTCCTCAAGCGCACTGGCGGCATGACTGTGGACCAACTGAGCGACGCCCTCGGCATCAGCGCCATGGGCGTCAGGCAGCACCTGGCCGTGCTCGAACGCGACGGCCTGGTCGAGACGGGTAAGAGGCGGGGCGGCGTGGGCCGGCCGGCACACGTCTACAGCGTCTCCGAGAAGGGCGACGACCTGTTCCCGAAGGACTACGCCGGCCTGGCGACGACGGTCCTGGAGATCATCGACGAGCTGGACGGGAGGCAGAAGGTCGAGACCGTCATCCGCAAGCGCATGGAGCGTCTGTACTCGGCGCTGGCGCCCAAGCTTGAGGGCAAGCCCATGTCATCCAGGGTGGAAGAGCTGGCCCGCCTCCTCGAAGAGGGGGGCTCCCTGGCCGCCTACGGCAGGAAGATGGGCGGCTACTACCTGCAGGAGCACAATTGCATCATCGCGCGGGTGGCGAAGCGGTTCCCCAGCGTGTGCCAGTACGAGCTGGCCCTGTTCGAGAAGCTCCTCGGCACGCGCGTGGAGCGGGAGAAGTGCATCGCCCACGGCGACGCCTGCTGCTCCTACTTCGTGCCCAACGGCTCTCTCTAGCCGCCGCTTGCGGCGGAGCCGACCCGCAGGTCAGCCCGGCGCCAGCGCCCGTGGTTGAACACGCTGAACACGGTGACGGGACCCCCGGACCGCAGGTAGCGGCCCATGCGCTCCTCCCAGTCCGGCCCGTCCGCGACGGCCACGACGCCCTCCGGCCCGCGCACGTATCCGATACCCCACCCCGTGCCCGGCCGCAGCCGCACCTCCTCCTCTCCCAGGCGGAACACGATGGTGCCGTCGGCCTCCACGGCCCTTACCTCCATCTGGGGGGGCAGGAGCCGGGCGCCGTTGTCGACCACGTTGTCCACGTATGCCTCGCCCCCGCGCCCGTCATCCACCCGGCCTCCGCGCGCTACAGGCGCTCCGACGGCGACCCGTGCCGGCACCCGCGCGACGGTGTAAAGCCGGCTGGCGAGGTGCGTGTCCAGCGAGTCGACCCGATGCAGGATGACGGCTGCCGCACCTGGAGGCGGCACATCGGCCGCGGCCGGCACCCGCAGAGAGCGCGCTTCCGCGTCGAAATCCGGCTGCGGAACGTCATCCAGGCGGCGGGGAAGGCCGCGCACAGCCATGTTGTTGCTCTCCCAGGCGAACAGGAAGACGAAGCCGTCGTCCCCCCGCGCGGGCCCGGCCACCGGCTGCGGGCGCCAGGACATCCGAGCCAACGCCAAAAGCACTGCCAGCGCCACGGCTGAGCCCCACACCCAACGGCGCACGCCCCTCACCCTCCAAAGCCTCATCCTCTATAGTTATTCCACTTTGGCACTCATATTCCTTCTTTTGCCAGCTCGCCCCCGCAATTGACCTGAACCGATGGTACGGCAGGTGCGCTCGATGCTGCAGCGGTTTTGGCCCTCCCGCTTCCGGCGCTGCCGGGGACAGCTAGGGGCGAGGGGCGGTCAGGCGCGCCAGGAGGACGCTGACCTCATAGAGGGCCAGCATGGGAACGGCCATCACCAGTTGGGAGACTGGATCGGGCGGCGTGAGGAGGGCTGCCAGGATGAAGATGGCGAGGACGGCGAACTTGCGGTGGCGGCGCAGGAAGGCGGGGCTGACCAGGCCCAGCTTGCCCAGGATCGCCACCAGCACCGGCATCTGGGCGACGAGGCCGAACGGCAGGGTCAGGTTGAGCAGGAACGAGATGTAGCTGCCGACGGACAGGGTGGGCGTCACCCCGGGCAGGGTGAAGCCGAGGAAGAAGCGGAAGGCCCAGGGAAGGATGAGGAAGAAGGCGAAGGCCAGTCCCCCGGCGAAGAGGAGGACGACCGCCGGCAGGCTGGCCAGCACGAAACGTTTCTCGCGGGGCTCCAGGGCGGGCCACACGAACGCCAGCGCCTGCTGGATGATGAGCGGCGAGGCCAGGACCACGCCCAGGACGACGGCGAGCCTCAGGTAAACCCAGAACACCTCGGTGGCGGAGAGCTGGATGAGGCTCGCCCCCGCCTGGCGCACGGGCGCGAGCAGCAGATGGAGGACAAACGGGACGAGGAACCAGCCGCCCGCAGTCCCCACGGCGACGCCAAGGGCGATGACGATCAGCCGCCGGCGCAGCTCTTCGAGGTGTTCTGCAACGCTCATGCGCCCGTTCTGGTTCAAAGATGACACCGCCTCGCACTCCCAGCATAGAAAAAGGATAAACGCGGCGCAAACCCCTCACGCTAAGCACGCTGCGACACCATCATCCGAAAGACCGCAGCGAGGGGGTGCGCTCATGCAGAGCATGCAGCCGCCGGACCCATTGGGCCTCTTTTGGAAATCCCTCCTGTTCTACGTCTTCCTCGTGGTGGTCATGCGGATCATGGGCAAGCGCGAGATCGCCAGCCTCTCGCCCCTGGACCTCGTGGTCACCATCATGATCGCCGACGCCGCCATCATCGCCATCGAGGAGGACCGCTACCCCGTCTGGGTGGGCCTGATCCCGGTCACCACCATCGCGGCGGCGGAGGTGGGCCTGAGCTACCTCATGCTCAAGAACATGCGCATCCGCGCCTGGGTGGCCGGCAAGCCCAGCGTGGTCATCTCTCACGGGAAGATCAACGAAAACGAGATGCGCTCGCTCAGGTACAACCTGGACGAGCTGTTGAGCCAGCTCCGGCAGTGCAACATCCATAACGTGGCCGACGTGGAGTTCGCCATCCTTGAGCCCACAGGGAAGCTGAGCGTGATCCCCAAGGCCGGCAAGCGGCCAGTCCAGCCGGCCGACATGGGGCTGGCGCCGCCTCAGGAGGGGCTTCCCGTCAACCTGGTGGTTGACGGGGTCGTCGACGACGAGATGATGCGCGAGATCGGCAAGGACCGGCGCTGGCTAGATCAGCAACTGGCCAACCTGGGCTTCCGCGGCCCCGAGGACATCCTGCTGGCCAGCCTGGACTCCCAGGGCGGTCTCTTCGTGCAACCCAAGGAGAGGCGGAATGGCGCGTCCTCCTCCGAGGGAAAATAGCCGCACAAGGCGAAGCGGAGGTGTCAGCCCGTGGCCGGCGACGGCAAGGGCGCCTACTCGCCCGACCTCACTGACAAGACCATCCAGAAGCTGTTCCGAGCGCTGCTCCTGTCTCCCAACCCGCGGCGCGACCGGGCCATCCTCCAGCTCTTCCTCCATTACGGCTGCTCGGTGCGCGACATCATCGCCATGGAGGAGGGCGACGTGGATCTCGCGGCGGGCAAGATCAGGTGGCGCCTGCGGGGCGAGGGCGTCTGGTCCCCCCTCCCCGCACCCGTACTCCGCGACATCGGCGACTATTGCCGGCGGGAGCGCCGCGCACGCTGCCCGCGCCTGTTCACGACGCGCTTGGGCCATCCCCTTTCATACGCCCAGGTGCAGAGGATATTCCGCTTCCTCCACAAGGAGGCCGGCCTGTCAGGCCTCAGCCCCGTCTTCCTCCGGGAACGCCACCGGCATCTCCTCGGCCGCGACAATCCGGCGCCGCTGTGGGTGGCCATGAAGCGCCCGGTACCGTACCCGCCCTCCCTGGAGGACACCGCCGCCACGGCGGGAGAGAACGAGCGCCGGCAATAAAAGCGCCCCGGCGCGTCACCCGGAGCGCATTGGCTGGCTCGCCCTCCCCCGTCACTCTTCCATGTGCCGGGAGAGGAAACCGGCCGCCGTCTCTGCCAGCTTCATCTCCAGTTCGTCCATCTCCTTGGCGGGATCCTTGGTGGCCAGGATGATGGCGCCGAGGGGGTCGCCGCCCACGACTATGGGGGCGATGACCTCGCTGGCGAAGTAACACCGCTCCGCCTCCTCGCCGATGACGGAGCCGGGGTGCCGGTGTTCGCGGCCTGTGAACTGCAAGCTCTGGCGCTCGTCCATGGCCTTGATCACGACGGGTCCGATGCGCTTGCCCACGAACTCCCGTGCGGGACCGCCCGCCACCGCCACCACCTCGTCGCGGTCCGTGAGGAGCGCCAGGTCGCCGGTCGACTCATGGAGGGACTCGACGATCGCCTGGCCGAATTCCCCCAATTCGGCGATGGCGCTATACTTCTTGAGTATGACCTCGCCCTCCCGATCGACGAAGATCTCGAGGGGATCCCCTTCCCGGATGTTCATGGTGCGGCGGATCTCGATGGGGATCACGATGCGGCCCAGTTCATCGATGCGCCTGACAATGCCGGTAGCCCTCAAACCGCTCACCTCTGCTCGGTTTGGAAATAGTATGCGTACCGGCCGGAAGCTTCATTCCCGCTCTAGCCGCGCGAGGAAAGGTAGTGGCGGACTAGCTCCTCCAGGACCTCGTCACGTTCCAGGCGGGTGATCAGGCTGCGCGCGTTGCGGTGGGCGGTGATGTAGGCAGGTTCGCCCGTCAGCAGGTAATAAGCGATCTGGCGCACCGGGTCGTATCCCTTTTCCTGGAGGGCGGCAAACACCTCGAAGATGACCTCCCGCGGCGAGAGGCCGGCTTCTCCAACCTTGCCGCGGAGGACCCGGGTCTCGTCGTTCCGTCCGCTCTCCATGCGCCTTTACCTCCTCTGGCGGGAACCTCCAGCGCGCCTGGCCCTAAAAATCGCCCAGCCTGCCACTGGGCGATGGATGGTGCGCCGACGTCGCATGCGCAGGTCACCGCGTCGCGGGCGGCGTGGCCGTCCCGGCCATCTGCTGCTCCGCCTGCTGGATTAGCCGCCGCACGATATGCCCGCCGACCGCGCCGCACTGACGGGCGGGCAGGTCGCCCCAGTACCCGTCGGGGGGAGGCGTGATGCCCACCTCTGTGGCCACCTCATACTTCATGCGGTCGAGCGCCTGCTCGGCGCCGCGCACGAGCACGCGGTTGGTACGCTGGCCCTCAGCCATGCTGGTCACCTCCCGGTCATGCGAAGGTGTCCTTATTGTGCATCGCCGGCGGGCCGATATGTTGAATCATTCTTCCTAGCCTGCTAAATCGCCGTTTTTCAGCGGCCAGAGACCGGCACGAGCGCCTCATTCGGGAAGATCGGGACGCCCTGGCTCAGCGCGTAGGCGCGGAAGTCGGCCATGAGCGCCGTCGTCACGGGACCCGGGGTCCCGCTGCCGATGCGGCGGCCATCGGCCTCCACCACGGGTATGACCTCGGCGGCCGTCCCCGTGAGGAAGCACTCGTCGGCGTTGTAGACGTCATGGCGCGTGAAGACCCGCTCCGCCACCGGGATGCCCCGCTCCCGGGCCAGTTCCATCACTGTGTTGCGGGTGATCCCCTCTAGGATGCCGACGTGGATCGGGGGCGTGATGAGCTCGCCCTTCTTGACGATGAAGATGTTGTCCCCCGTGCACTCCACCACGTAGCCTTCATGGCTCAACATGATGACCTCGGCGTAGCCGGAGAGGTTGGCCTCGATCTTGGCCAGGATGTTGTTGAGGTAGTTCAGGGACTTGATGCGGGGGTTCACCATCTCGGCGCCGTTGCGCCGCGTGGCCACCGTGGCGACCCGCAGGCCCTTGGCGTACAGTTCTTCCGGGTACAACTGGATCTTGTCGGCGATGATGATCACCGTGGCGCGGGAGCACTTGCGCGGGTCAAGGCCCAGGTCGCCAGGGCCGCGGGAGACGACGAGGCGGATGTAGCAGTCGCGCAGGCCGTTCCGGCGGCAGGTCTCCAGCACCGCTTCGCGCATCTGGTCCTTGGTGAGCGGGATGTCCAGCATGATGGAGTGCGCCGACTCGTAGAGGCGGTCCAGGTGCTCGTCCAGCTTGAAGACCCGCCCATTATAGGCGCGGATCCCCTCGAAGATGCCGTCGCCGTACAGGAAGCCGTGGTCGAAGACCGATATCGTCGCCCGATCCTTCGGCACGAATTCGCCATTGACGTACACAACGGTCTGCACCCCGGCCGCCAACCCCTTTCGCGCGGGCACTCAGGCCCCGCCCGCATCTTCACCAATCTTTCTACACAGAATTTAACCCTTCCTGCCCGGGATGGGAAGGGGCGTCTCGGCCAGCGCCTCGTCCAGGATCGCCACCGCGCGGTCCACGTCGGCCTCGGTGATGACCAGGGGCGGCAGGAACCGCAGCACCCGCTGCGCCGTGCAGTTGAGGAGCAACCCCCGCTCCCGACAGGCGTCGACCACCTTCTGACCGGGCACGTGCAGCACCATGCCCAGCATCAACCCCAGCCCCCGCACCTCGCGCACCACCTCGTGCCGGGCGGCCAACTCCGCCAGGCGCGCCGCGAGGTAGCGCCCCACGCGCTCCGCCCGCGCCGGCAGGTCTTCCTCGATGAGGACTTCCAGGGCCGCCAGCGCCCCGCTGCAGGCCACGGGGTTGCCCCCGAAGGTGGAGCCGTGATCGCCCGGCTGGAACGAAGCGGCCACGTCCTTCCGGGCCACCACGGCTCCGATGGGGAGGCCTCCGCCGAGCGCCTTGGCCAGCGTCATGACGTCCGGTTCCACTCCGAAGCGCTGGTAGGCGAAGAGCCGTCCGGTGCGGCCCATCCCGGTCTGGACCTCGTCGAAGATGAGGAGGGCCCCCTGCTCGTCGCACAGCCGGCGGAGCCCGGCGAGGAACGCGGGCTCCGCCGGAACCACCCCGCCCTCGCCCTGCACCGGTTCCACCAGCACAGCAGCGACATCCGGCCCCATGGCCGCCTCCGCGGCGGCCAGGTCGTTGAAGGGGAGTTGCTCGAAGCCGGCCGGCAAGGGCGCGAAGCCTTCCGTGTAACGGCCGGTGGCGGCCAGGGCCGCCAGGGTGCGGCCGTGGAAGGCGCCCCGGAACGTGAGGATGCGGGGTTCGCCCGCCGCCCCGCCCCGGTCCCAGTAATGCTTACGGGCCAGCTTGATGGCGGCCTCGTTGGCCTCGGCGCCGCTTTGGCAGAAGAACACCCGGCCTCCCAGGCTAATTTCCGCCAGGCGCCGGGCCAGCCTGGCCTGAGGCTCACTGTAGTACAGGTTTGAACAGTGGAGAAGCCGGTCGCACTGGGCCTTGATGGCCGCCACCACGCGGGGGTGGCAGTGGCCCACGTTGTTGACGGAGATCCCCGCCAGGAAGTCGAGGTAGGCGCGCCCCTCGCTGTCCCAGACCCACGCCCCTTCCCCCCGCACCAGCACTACCGGGGCCCGCGCATAGGTATGCATCACGTAGCGCTGATCGTCGGCCATGGCGCTGTGCCGCTCTGCCCCCGCGCCCGCGCCGCCGTACCCCTCCGGCATCTCCTTGTCCGCCGCGACCTCCATCGGCCTTTCCCCCTTAACCTGCAGACCAACCCGATTGCCGGCCGCCCTCGATGACCGTGCACGGCACGTCCTGCTCCAGCAGAAATGCCCCCAGGTGCCCGGGGTCCCTGCCATCCATGATCACGGCGCGGCGGACGCCCCGCCGCACCGCATCCACGCACGCCTGCACCTTCGGCACCATGCCCTTGGTCACCGCGCCCGCGCCGACCAGCGCCTCGGCCTCCGCGGGGGAGAGGCGCCGGCAGAGGCTCCCCTCGTCGCCCACGTCCCGGAGGATGCCCGGGACGTCCGTCAACAGGATGAAGTGATCGGCCCGGAGTTCCGCCGCCAGGGCTCCCGCCGCCAAGTCCGCGTTCACGTTGTAGGTCTCGCCGTCCTCCCCCAGCGCCACGGTGGCCACGACGGGGATGAAGCGGCCCATCTCCAGGATGCTGATCACTTCCGTGTTCACCTTGTGGATCTCGCCCACGAGGCCGAGGTCCACCATGCGCCCCTCAGCGGTGCGGTGGAAGCGCTTCCGCGCCACTAAGAGGGCCCCGTCCTTGCCCGAGATGCCCACCGCCGCCGCCCCCAGGCGCTGCAGGCGCCCCACCAGTTCCTTGTTCACCTTGCCCGCCAGCGCCATCTCGGCGATCTCCATGGTCTCGGAGTCCGTGACCCGCAGACCGTCGACGAACTCCGGGCGCTTCCCCAGGCGCTCCATGAGCCGGCTGACCTCTGGCCCGCCGCCGTGCACCAGGACGGGCCGCGCGCCGGCCACCTGCAGGAGGACGACGGCGGACAGCACCCCGTCGGCATCCGAGCCACCCTCGAGGGCAGAGGCGTCCCCCACGGCGCTCCCGGCCAGGGCTGCCCCGCCGTACTTCACCACCACCCGCCGTCCGGCCCAGGACCGCAACTGGCGCAGGGCCGCGAGCAGCACCGGTAACGACCGCACGTCCATGGCGAGCCTCCTCCACCGCCGCCCCAAGCTGCGGCACCCCTCAAGACCGGTAGCTCCCGTTTATCCGCACGTAATCGCATGTGAGGTCGCAGCCCCAGGCGACCGCCCGCCCCCAACCGGCGTTCAGGTTGACGGTGATGCGGACCTCTTCCTGGGAGAGCAGCTCCCGCGCCAGGGCCTCGTCGAACCCCACGCCCTCCCCCGCCACCACCAACTGCATGGGGCCGAGGTGCACGTCCACCGCGCCGGGGTCGAACCGGGCGCCCGAGTACCCCAGCGCCGCCAGGATGCGCCCCCAGTTGGCATCTGCACCGAAGACGGCCGCCTTGACGAGGTTGGACCCGGCAACCGCCAGGGCCGCCCGGCGGGCATCCGCGGCCGTCTCGGCGCCGTGCACCACCACCTCCAGGAGCTTGGTGGCGCCCTCGCCGTCCCGAGCGATGGCTTTCGCCAGGGAGACGCACACTTCCTCCAGCGCGCGCTGGAAGACGTGGAATTCCTCGGTCCCGGCCGCGATCTCCTGGTTGCCGGCCAGGCCGTTGGCCAGGGCGATCACGCTGTCGTTGGTGCTCGTGTCACCATCCACGGTGATCATGTTGAAGGAATTGTCCACCGCCGTGGCCAGGGCCTGCCGGAGCGCCGCGGGGGTCACGGCGGCGTCGGTGGCGATGAAGCAGAGCATGGTGGCCATGTTGGGGCGGATCATGCCGGAACCCTTGGCCATGGCGCCGATGGTGGCCTGGCGGCCGCCGAGGGCCACGCGCACGGCCACCTCCTTGGGCCGCGTGTCGGTGGTGGTGATGGCAAGGGCCGCCTCCCCGCCTGCAGCGGGCGACAGCCGGCCCGCGGCGGCGCGGATGCCGGCCTCCACCCGGTCCATGGGCAGGCGGTTCCCGATCACGCCGGTAGAGGCCACGAGCACCTCCTCGGGAGGAACGCCGAGGACCTCTGCCGCCACGTCGGCCATGCGCCGGGCGTCGTCCATGCCCCGCGCTCCGGTGCAGGCGTTGGCCACCCCCGCGTTGACCACGACCGCGCGGGCTCGTGACGCCTGCAGCCGTTCCCGGCACAGGAGGACGGGGGCGGCCTGGACCCGGTTGGTGGTGAACATGCCGGCGGCAACGGCAGGGACGCGGGACAGCACCAAGGCGAGATCGGGCCTGGGATCGCCCGCTTTCCTCAGCCCGCAACGCTCCGCGGCGGCGACGAACCCCTCGGCGGCCGTGATTCCGCCCACCACCGGGTTGATCACTCTCCCGCCCCCCCGATCGACGGTCGCAGCATACTCACGGATAGATGGCAGGAGCGGCCAGCCCGGCCGTCTCCGGGAGGCCGCACATGATGTTCATGTTCTGGATGGCCTGCCCGGCCGCCCCCTTCACCAGGTTGTCGATGGCAGAGAAGACCACCAGCCGCCGCGCCCCCTCGTCCAGCGCCAGCCCGATGAAGCAGAGGTTGGAGCCGAGGGCGAACTTCGTCTCCGGCAGCCGCCCCGGCGGCAGGACCCGCACGAACTCCTCGCCCCGGTAGAACTCGGCGTACAGATCCCAGACCTCGGCGGCAGAGCGCTCCTCCTGTAACGCCACGTACATCGTGCAGAGGATGCCCCGCGTCATCGGGACGAGGTGCGGCGTGAAGGAGACGGTGACGCCGGCCCCCGCCAGCCGCGAGAGCTCCTGCTCGATCTCAGGCAGGTGGCGGTGCTTGCCGCCCGCGCCGTAGGGCCTCAGGTTCTCGTTCACCTCGGCGAAGTGCACCCGGAGTGAGGGGCTGCGCCCGGCGCCGGAGACGCCCGACTTGGCGTCGATGACGATGCCGTCCTGCCGCGCCCAACCAGCCGCGAGGAGGGGCGCCAGGCCCAGGATGGCGGCGGTGGGGTAGCAGCCGGGATTGGCCAGGAGGCGCGCCTCGGCGATCTCGGCGCGGCGCAGTTCCGGGAGACCGTACACAGCTTCGGCCAGCAGCTCCGGACAGGAGTGGGCGACCTCGTACCAGTGGGAATACGCGGCAGGGTCGCGCAGGCGGAAGTCCGCCCCCAGGTCGATGACCCGCGCGCCCGCCGCCAGCGCCTGCGGTGCCAGCGACATGGCCAGCCCGTGCGGCAGGGCCAGGAACACGACGTCGGCCCCGACCGCCAGGCCGTCGGCGCTCTCCCCCAGCACCAGGTCGTCCGTCCGGCCCAGGTGCGGGTAGACGTCGCCCAGCGGCTGACCGCGATGGCTCTCAGACGTGACGCTGACGATGCGGACATCGGGGTGGCGGGATAGGAGACGGACCAGCTCCACGCCCACATAGCCCGTGGCCCCGACCACGCTGACCTTGACCAAGAGGGAAGGCCCCTTCCGAGGCGGATTCCGCATCTTTATAACATAAATGAATGCTCTATTCAACCGGGTCTCCGCGACCAGCAGGGATATGGCCGAGGCCGGTGAACTAATGGACGGGGGATGGTGAGCGTCATGGAGCAGGAGGTCGTGATCCGATGCCGCGCATGCCGGCAACCGGAGAAATGCTCAATGTCGAAGTGCTGACGGACAAGATCAAAGCGCTGTTGAGCGGCGATAACGCCTGGACCACCGAGGCCGGGTTCCTCGGGGCCCGGGTGCGGGAGGTGGAAGGGGACCTGGTGGTCCTGACCCTCGAGACCCCCGCCAGCCCGCCGTCGGCGCTGGCGGAAGGCGCCTCCATAATCTTGCACTACCACGACGAGAATGGTCTCTACCTCCTCTTGGGGAAGGTGGTGAACCGGACCGGCCCTGCCCTCTTCACGATCCAGGTGCGGGGTGCGGCCGAGCACCAGCGCCGCCGGGACGTGCGCAAGAAGGTGCGGCTGCCCGTGCGGTACAAGCCGCGCCCGGAGGGGGAGGTGGCGCTGGAGCTGTTCGACTGGCGCCATGGCTACACACGCGACATCAGCCGGAACGGCCTCCTGCTTGAGGCCGACGAGGGGCTGGTGCCCGGGGATCACCTCCAGATCGAGCTCCAACTCCTGGGCAGCACGGTGGCTGCCGAGGGACGGGTCACGCGCGTCAAAGCCAGCGAAGCGGGGGCCAACCTGGTCGGGGTGCGTTTCACCTGCATCGCCCCTCCCGATCAGGAGGCCATCGGCTGGTTCGTGGTGTCCTAGGCCGTGCGGCCCCACGGCCAGG
>JBBITQ010000004.1:16765-17394 GCA_037440685.1 Clostridiales bacterium | reverse complement strand
CCCGCACCGCCGCCGCGATCGGCCTCTCCGGCCCCGCGGCCCGCGACCACCTGCGGCAGCTCCGCGTCAGGGGCCGCCGCGGCCGCCTCCCCGCCGCCCGCATCGGACGCTCCCCCGCCCGCGCCCGGAGCCGCGGCAGGGCAGTCCTCCGCCGGCAGGACCGCTTCCTCCCCTTCGCCCCCGCCGACAGCTCCGGCCGCGCCATCGCCGTCCCCGGCATCCCCCGCCGCGCCCTCGCCGGGCTGGTCCGGCGCCGCACCCGGACGCGCGTGCAGGGCTGCGGCCACCCGCACCGCGGTGCCGCGCAACACGCCACCTATGGAGATCCCGGTCAGAAGCACCACGGCGACCAACGCCAGCGTGCCCAGCACCACTGCGCGCCCGCCGGGGCCGAAGGCGCGGAGCAGGAGATAGTCGGCGCCGGCCCCGATCAGGCCTCCTCCCGCCCCGAAGCGCCAGCCCACCATGGCCACCTCGGCCCGGGGAGCGTGGGAGAAGGCCACCGCCGCCAGGGCCGCGGCCAGGACGAGCCCGGCGCGCCGCGGGGCGGAGAAGCCCTCCCAACGCAACAGGCCCGCCATCCCCCACGCGCCGAGCACCAGGGGAAAGAGGAAAGCCGCGTTGCCGAG
>JBBITQ010000004.1:2411-16704 GCA_037440685.1 Clostridiales bacterium | reverse complement strand
AAGGAGAGGGCCGCCAGCCCCAGGAGGAGGATGCCGCCAACCTCCCGCCGTCCCTCCTCACCGATCTGCTCGGCCAGGGCCTGCATCCAGCGCCCGAGGAAACCGCGCCGCGCCCGCCGGCCCCGTCGCCGCTGCCGCCCGAACAAACCCGTTCCCCCCGCTCGGTGCCGTCCTGGCGCTACTTTACCAGAACGGAACGCGCCCGAACAAGGGAACGCAAAGGCGCGCAGGGCCGGAGGCCGCCGGCCCTGCGCCGGACTGCTCAGCGGCCGGCCGGGGCGGCCGTGCCGCGGCTTCCCAACCAGGCGATCACGGCCTCTCGGCTGCCCGGCCAGGGCACGATGGCCCCGGGCTGCCAGCGCGGGTCCAGGTAGTCCAGGGGATCGGTGGATATCAGCCGCACCACGCGGCCCACCCCGCCCTGGAGGGGCTCGACGAGGAGCCTCCTGCCCTCCCACGCCACCTCTGCCTGCGCGGCTGGCGCGCCGGGTTCGTTCAGGACGTCCTCAATGGGTATCACGGTGTAGAGGACCATCATCACCCTCCCCCTGGGGATAGACGTCCGCCGGCCAGCGGCAGCGATCCCACCGCCGCAAGGCCCCCGCCTCCTTCCCCTGGCGCTTGCGCTCGGCGATGAGCCACCGCAGGCACGCCATGGCCCGGTCTATGCCCCCCACTTCGTCGATCAGCCCCTCCCGCACCGCCTCCCGGCCCACCAGGATCGTCCCCACGTCGCGCGCCAGTTCCCCGGTGCGGAACATGAGCTCCCGGTACCGCTGCTCGGTGATGCGCGAGTTCTCCACCACGAACCGGACCACCCGGTCCTGCATCTTGGCCAGGTACTCGCACGACTGGGGCACCCCGATGACCACGCCCGACATGCGGATGGGGTGGATGGTCATCGTGGCGGTCGCCGCGATGAACGAGTAGTCCGCGGCCACGGCGATCGGGACGCCGATGGAATGCCCGCCGCCCAACACCACCGAGACGGCCGGCTTGGAGAGGCTGGCGATCACCTCGGCGATGGCGAGCCCGGCCTCCACGTCGCCCCCCACCGTGTTGAGGAGCACGAGGAGGCCCTCGACGGTCTCGCTCTGCTCCACGGCCACCAGTTGGGGCAGGACGTGCTCGTACTTGGTGGTCTTGTTCTGGGGCGGGAGGATCATGTGCCCCTCGATCTGCCCGATGATGGTGAGGCAGTGGACGTTGCTCTGCACCTGCGGCACCGAGGGTGCGCCGAACTCCTTCACGGCTTCCGCCGCGGGCCCGGCCTGCCCATCGGCGCCGTCCTGCACCACCGCGCCGGGGCGCCGCTCGGCCTGCTCCCCCGGCCGGCTCCCCGGCGCCTGCCCCCGACCTGTGAACCCCTCCACGCGATCCATGGCCGGAACTCCCCCGCGTCGCAACTCGACAACCGTCTAACAGCCTGCCCCAAGGGGCCGGGTTTAAAACCGTGGGAGCGGTATAGAACCATCGTCTCTGGCAGAAGCTACAAGCGGAGGTGATCGCTCTTGCCCGCAACCCTGCGCGCCCCGATCCTGCTCGCGGCGTCCCTCCTGGCCGCCGGCTGCGCACGCGCCGCGGCGGAGACGCCAGGCCCCGTCCACGCCGGGACCGTGACCGCCATCCTGGAGACGGTGCCCGCGCCCCCCATAGCCAAGCGGGACGTGCTATTCCGCCTCCGGCTCTCCGGCCCCCAGGGGAAGCCGTTGTCGGATGCCTCTGTCACCCTGTCGCTCACCATGCCCGGCATGAAGCACGGCGCCAACGAGGTTTCCCTCCGGCCCGTGGCCCCCGGCGTCTACGAGGGCCACGGGGTGCTGGTCATGCCGGGGCGCTGGCAGGCCGCAGCCCGCGTCGACCGCCCGGCCGGCCGCACCGAGTTGCGCATCCCCTTCCGGGTGCCCCGGTGATGGCCGTAGCGCACAAGGAGGGTCCGCCCTGGAAGCGCTCCTCGCCTTCCTCACCGGCATCGCCGCCTCCGCCCACTGCATCGGCATGTGCGGGGGCTTCGTGGCACCGCTCGGCAGCCTCCCGGCCCACCTCACCTATCACCTTGGGCGGGTTGCCACCTATGCCATGCTCGGGGCTTTCATGGGATACGCGGGTTCGTTCGTCGAGGGGGCGGGCAGGCTGGCGGGCGTCCAAGGCCTGGCGACGGCCCTGGCCGGCAGCCTCATGCTGGCCTGGGCCGCGGCGCGCTGGCGCGGGCGCACGCTCTTCGAAGCCCCCGCCCTATCCCCCCTCCGACTACCCGCCGCCAGGAGGGCCACCGCCTCCCTGGCGCGGCGGACCGGCGCGCTGCGCGCCCTGTTCCTGGGCCTGCTCCTCGGCTTCCTCCCCTGCGGGCTGGTGGGAACGATGGAAATACGCGCCGCCGGCACGGGATACCCGGCCGGCGGCATGATGACGATGTTCGTGTTCGGGTTGGGGACCGTCCCCGGCCTGCTCGGCTTCGGAGTCGTCTCGCGCCTCCTCGGCAGTCACATGCGCCGCCGCCTGGACCGCGCGGGGGCGCTCCTCGTCGGGGCGACCGGCCTCCTCGCCGTCCTGCGGGGCCTGGCGGACAACGGGCTCGTCCCCCACGTCAACCCCTGGCTCTGGTAGCTTGAAACCTACACTGGCAGCAGCTAATCCTGCTTCTCGTACTGCCCGGGCCGCTTCTCCTGCGCGAACCCGCCCCGCTGCCGCTCCAGGGCGGCGCCGCACTCGGGGCAGGTGGCGCTCTCGGCGTCATCGTAGTCCGCCTCGACCTCCACAACCGTGCCGCAGTCCGGACAGGTCACCTCCCAGACCTCGCCCTCATCATCGTATTCGCCGTCCTCGACGCCGTAGTAGTCGTTCTCGAGGTCCGACAGGTCGCTGTCCAGGCTCTCCACGTAGGCCTCCAGCTCCTCCTGCTGCTGCTCGACGCGCGCGATGCTGTCGGCCATCTCGTCCAGGACGTCCAGGACCTCCTTCAGCACCTGCCCCTCGCGGCTGCCCTCGGCCACGTTGAAGCCGCTGGCCAGCCCCTGCAGGTAGGCGACCCTCTGTTTCAGGTCGGACATCGCCGTTCCCTCCCAGCGCAACCGCCAGCGTTGCGCCCGCTGTTCGTAGCGCACATATTATCTCCGGGAGCGCCGGCGGGAATTAGTGCAGGCGATGCGCAGGACGCCTAGACGCGGCCTACGTATTCGCCGGTGCGCGTGTCGACCTTGATGATGTCACCGACGTTGATGAAGAGGGGGACGCGGATCACGGCGCCGGTCTCCAGCGTGGCCGGCTTGGAGCCGCCGGACGCCGTGTCGCCGCGGACGCCGGGGTCGGTCTCGGTGACCTTCAGCTCCACCGTGACGGGGAGGTCGACAGCGACGATCCGGCCCTTGTAAGTGAGCACCGTGAGTTCCATGTTCTCCTTCAGGAACCGCACCTTGTCCCCGAGCTGTTCCCCGGTGAGGGCGAACTGCTCGAAGTTCTCGGTGTCCATCACGTGATACTCGTCGCCGCTGCTGTAGAGGTACTGGACCGGGCGCTCCTCCACGTGGGCCCGCGGCACCTTGTCCCCGGCGTTGAAGGAGCGGTCGACGATCACCCCCGTCTCGAGGTTCTTCAGCTTGGTGCGCACGATGGCGCCTCCCCGGCCCACCAACTTATGATGGGCGGCGTCGAGCACCACATACGGCTGCCCGTCCACCTCGATGGTCAGGCCGGCGCGCAGGTCGTTGGTGGATATCATGCCATAACACCCCCATCGGTTAATTGGCTAGACGCAGAGCAATTCCTTCGGGGTGCGGCAGAGCACCTCGCACCCAGACGGGGTGACCACCACCGTGTCCTCGATGCGCACCCCTCCCCACCCCGGGATGTAGACGCCGGGCTCCACGGTGACGACCATACCCGCCACCAGCAGGTCGTCCCGGCGCGGCGCCAGCGTGGGGTACTCGTGCACCTCCAGCCCCACCCCGTGGCCCGTGCTGTGGCCGAAGCGCTCCCCGTACCCGGCGGCCGCGATCACGTCGCGCGCCGCCCGGTCCACGTCCTCCGCCTTGGCGCCCTCCCGCACGGCCGCCAGCGCCGCCGCCTGCGCCGCCCGCACGACCTCGTAGACCTCGCGCTGCCGCTCGTCCGCCCTCCCCACCACCACCGTCCGCGTGATGTCTGAGTGATAGCCGGCAAAACGCGCACCGAAGTCGAAGGTCACGAGGTCCCCTGCCTGGAGACGGCGGTCCGTGGGCTGCCCGTGGGGGAGCGAGGAGCGCGGGCCGGAGGCCACGATGAAGTCGAACGCCGCCCCGTCCGCGCCCAGCCGCCGCATGAGGAACTCCAGCTCCAGCGCCAGCTCCCGCTCGCTGCGGCCGGGGCGCACCTCCGGCAGGAGCCGCGCGAATGCCTCCTCCGCCTGGGCCATCGCCCGGCGGATCAGGGCCAGTTCCGCCTCGTCCTTCACGGCGCGCAGGGCGGTGACGAGCCGCGGCGCCGGGCGCAGCTCCACGCCGGGGAGCGCCTCCGCCAGGGCCCTGTGGGCCGAGACGGTGAGCGCGTCCGGGTCGAACCCGAGGGCCGTCACGCGGCGCTCGCCCAGGAGGCGCGCCAGCGCCGTCTCCAGCCGGTCCGGCGCGCGGTAGACCACGACGGTCCAGCCCGCCGCCTCCGCTTGCGCCTGTTCCTCGTAGCGGAAGTCGGTGATCAGCCAGGCCTCCCCGGCTGTCACCAGGAGCCACCCGGAGCTGCCCGTGAACCCGCTGAGGTAACGGCGGTTGACGCCGTCGGTGACGAGGAGCGCCGGGACACCCGCCGCCATGCGTTGCCGCAGCAGGGCCAGCCGCCGCGCGGTCCCCGTCATCGCGCGGCGTCACGCCCCGCCTCGGCGAGGGCCAGGGCGGCCTCCAAGCCCAGGAGATAGCTCAGCGGCCCGAAGCCGGCGATGGTGCCGCGGCACACCGGGGCGATGACGGACCGGCGCCGGAACGGCTCGCGGGCGTGGACGTTGGAGAGGTGGACCTCCACCGCCGGCAGGCCCGTCCCGGCGATGGCATCGCGGATGGCGACGCTGTAGTGGGTGTAGGCGCCGGGGTTGATCACCAGGGCGTCAAACCGGCCCGCCGCCTCGTGGATGGCGGAGACGATCTCGCCCTCGCCGTTGTACTGCCGGCACTCGACCTCCGCCCACCGCTCCCGGGCGCGCCGGTCGAGCATGGCATCGATCTCCGCCAGCTTCGTCCGCCCGTAGACGTCCGGCTCGCGCCGGCCCAGAAGGTTGAGGTTGGGCCCGTGGATCACCAGCACCCGCTTCACACCACCACACCCCCGTGCAACCACATCGGCAGCGCGTTCAAGAGGGATAGGGGAGGGGGAAAGCGGCGCAGAGCTCGGCAACGGCCGCGCGGATCCGCGCCAGCTCCGCCTGGTCCTCGCGGCGCGTGAGCGCCCTGTGGATCAGGTCGCCGATGGCCCGCATCTCCGCCTCCTTCATGCCGCGCGTAGTCAGGGCGGGGGTGCCCAGGCGGATGCCGCTCGTGACGGCGGGCTTCTCGGGGTCGAAGGGGATGGCGTTCTTGTTCACCGTGATCCCCACCCGGCCCAGCACCTCTTCCGCTTCCCGGCCCGTCAGCCCCAGCGGCTTCACCTTGAGCAGGATGAGGTGATTGTCGGTTCCCCCGGACACCAGTTGGCAGCCCAACCCCATCAGGGTCTCCGCCAGGGTGCGGGCGTTCCTGACCACCTGCTCCTGGTAGGCCCGGAACTCGGGCTGCAGCGCCTCCTGGAAGCAGACGGCCTTGGCGGCGATGACGTGCATCAGCGGCCCTCCCTGGACCCCGGGGAAGACGGCCTTGTCCACCGCCTTGGCCTTCTCCTCGCGGCACAGGATGAGGCCCCCGCGGGGGCCGCGCAGCGTCTTGTGGGTGGTGGACGTCACGTACTGGGCATGAGGGACGGGGTTGGGATGGAGCCCCGCCGCCACAAGGCCGGCGATGTGCGCCATGTCCACCATCAGCTCGGCGCCCACCTCCGCGGCGATCTCCGCCAGGCGCGCGAAGTCGATCGCCCGGGGATAGGCGCTGGCCCCGGCCACGATCAGCCTCGGCCGCGCCTGCCGCGCCAGCTCGGCCACCGCCTCGTAGTCGATGGTCTCCGTCTCCCGGTCGACGCCGTAGGCGACGAAGCGGTACAGGAGACCCGAGAAGTTGACCGGGCTGCCGTGGGTGAGGTGGCCGCCGTGGGCGAGGTTCATCCCCAGGACGGTGTCCCCCGGCTGCAGGGCGGCGAAATACACGGCCATGTTGGCCTGGGCGCCGCTGTGGGGCTGCACGTTGGCGTGCTCGGCCCCGAACAGCCGCTTCACCCGCTCCCGCGCCAGGTCCTCCACCTGGTCGACGACCTCGCACCCCCCGTAGTACCTGTGCCCTGGCGTGCCCTCGGCATACTTGTTGGTCAGGCACGTCCCCATGGCCTCGAGGACGGCCGGGCTCACGAAGTTCTCCGACGCGATCAGCTCCAGGCCCTCCTGCTGGCGCCGCCCCTCGGCGCGCACCAGCCTGTAGATCTCCGGATCCGCCTGCTCCAGATGGGACATCGCTGCGATCGTTCCCGCACCGGTCACTGGCTCAACCCCTCCTCCTCACCCCCTCATTATGGCGCATCGCGGCGGCGCAAGAAAGCCCGTCGCAAAATAGTCCCTGCGCACTATTGGCGCTATGTTATAGCGCGTGATACTCTGATAGCACAAGCAACGCCTAATCACAGAAAGTACCTCCGTGCAGCCAACCACCTCACGCGGTGCGCCCCGCAGGGAGGGCAGGGCGCACCGCTCCCGCTCCGTCAGCGTGACAGGCGCTCCCGCCGGGCCCTGGCGGTAGCGTGCGACCCGACTCCCGCCGCTGGACGCGACGCCGCAGGCGCTCGACACGGCACCGTGCCGTTTGAAATCCAATATCGTTACCTCTCTTACTTCCACTCCGGGATTCGTTTATAATTCGGTATGAAAGCTGCAACAAACATCGGGGCGTAGCGGAGTCACAGGGGGTCTGGCAACCGTGCTGGCAGAAGAGAGGCGTCGCCGCATACTCTCCCTCCTGCAGGAGAAGGGAAGCGTCACCGTCCGCGAGCTGACCAGCCTATTCGGCGTCTCTGAGATGACGGTTCACAGGGATCTCAAGCGCCTGGAACAGGAGGGCGCGCTGCGCAAGGCCTTCGGCGGGGCCATCGCCGTGGCCGAGCCCGAGCCGCCGGCGCCCCCCCCGCGCGTGGACGGAGAGCACTGGCAGCCGGCGGCGCGCGAGGTGACGTGCGCCCTCTGTGGGAAGGACCCGCGGGCCAACACGCGCTTCGTCCTGTTGCTGGCCGGCGCCCGCCAGGCTGCCGCCTGCTGCCCGCACTGCGGCCTCCTCCTGCTGCGCCGCCTCGGGTCGGAGGTCGCCGCCGCCCTGGCCACCGACTTCATCACCTTGCGCACCATCGACGCCGGGGCAGCCTTCTATCTCCTGGGCGCGGACGCGGAGCCATGCTGCCACCCCTCCAGCCTGGCCTTCGCGGCCAGAGAGGACGCCGAGCGCTTCCGCGCCGGTTTCGGCGGCGAGATCGTCTCGTTCGCGGAGGCCTTCCGCACCACCGCGCAGTGAATCCCACCCGAAAACCTCCCGCGCTAGCGCCTGGCGTTCCACGCCTCGGACGCGTACTTCTCCTCGGCCAGGCGCCTGGCCAGCGCCTCCTCGGCCGGGGTGAGGGCGCCGGGCACGAAGGCGATCCCCAGGGCGTCCTGGAACCCTTGCGTCAGGGCGGCGACCACCTCCCCCCACGAGGGCCGGCGGCCGATGGCGGCGACCAGCCCCATGGCCCGCACCTCCGGTACCCGGGGCTGATCGGCATCCCCTTCGGAGCCGGCGTCGCCCATCCCCAGGAGGGCCAGCAGGCGCTCCGGCCGGAACGTGAGCGGCAGGGATCCGTGCTGCAGGAGGGCGCCGCCGCGCCGCGCCTGGGCGCTACCCACGAGCTTCCTCCCGCCGGCCGCGATCTCATACCGGCCCGGAGCGGCGAAGCAGGGAAGTGGGGAGGCCGTCCGACCGGCGCCTGAAGCCCTGCCGGTGCCGGCCAGGGGCGCGCAGGCGGCCGAGGCGACCACCTCGGCTTCGACCCCGAGGAGCCGGAGACCGGTCACCAGCGCCCCGGCCAGGAGGCGGTAGGTGGCCAGTACGCCGCCAGGCAGGGCGCCTTCCGGCGCCGCCACGCTGTACGTCACCTCGTCCTCGTGGAGGACGGCCCTCCCGCCCGTGATGCGGCGCACGACGTCCACGCCCGCCCGCCGGCAGGCATCGCGGTCGACGGCGGCCAGGGGCTGGGCGTAGCCAATCGACACCGCCGGCGGGTCCCAGGCATAGAAGCGCAGTGTGGGCGGCGACTCGCCCCGCCCACACAGGACGAGGATGGCCTCGTCGACCGCCATGTTCCAGGCGGCCCTGTCCGGGTCATGGCACAGGAGGCGCCACGCCCCCCCTGGAGCGATGCCGACGCCGGGCATGCCATCACCCGCGCCAGCGCAGGTCCGGCTTGCGCGCCGCCAGCGCCTCGTCCAGGCGGCCCACGACGGTCCGCGTCGGCGCCCCCGTGACCGCCTCGGGATCCCGGCGCGCGAGAGCGGCGATCTCCGCCATGCGGGCGGCGAACAGGTCGAGGGTCTCCTTGCTCTCCGTCTCCGTCGGTTCCACCATGAGAGCCTCCTCGACGATCAGCGGGAAGTAAATGGTGGGCGGGTGCACGCCGCGGTCCAGGAGCGCCTTGGCGACATCCAGGGCCCGCACGCCCGTCGCCTCCTTCAGACCCTTAGCCGAGAGGACGAACTCGTGCATGCAGGGGCGGTCGTAGGGCAGGTCGTAGTGCTGCCTGAGCTTATGCATCAGGTAGTTGGCGTTGAGCACGGCGTTCTCGCTCACCTGCCGCAGCCCCTCGCCCCCCAGCCGCCGGATGTACGCGTAGGCGCGCACCAGGACGGCGAAGTTCCCGTAGAAGCCGTGCACCGCGCCGATGGAACGGGGCAGGTCGTAGTTCAGGTAAAACCGGGCGTCTTCCCCCGCGCCGGACCGCTCCACCAGGGGGACGGGGAGGAACGGCACCAGAGGCTCCTTCACCCCCACGGCGCCGGCGCCGGGGCCACCACCGCCATGGGGGGTCGAGAAGGTCTTGTGGAGGTTGAAGTGCACCACGTCGAACCCCATGTCGCCGGGGCGGGAGACGCCGAGGATGGCATTGGCGTTGGCGCCGTCGTAGTAGAGCAGCCCCCCGGCCTCGTGGACCATCCGGGCGATCACCGCGATGTTCTCGTCGAACAGACCGAGGGTATTCGGGTTGGTGAGCATGAGGGCGGCGACCTCGCCGTCGAGCACCGCCGCGAGGTGCCCCAGGTCCACGCCGCCCCGGGCGTCGGAGTGCACCGTCACCACCTGATAGCCGCACATGGCCGCCGTGGCCGGGTTGGTCCCGTGGGCGGAGTCGGGGACGATCACCTTGGTCCGCCGCTCGCCCCGGCTCTGGTGATAAGCCTTGATGATGAGCATCCCCGTCAGCTCGCCCTGGGCCCCCGCCGCCGGCTGGAAGGTCACGCGGTCCATGCCGCCGATCTCGCAGAGGTAACGCTCCAGCTCCCACATCAACCGCAGCGCCCCCTGGCAGAGCTCCGCCGGGACGTAGGGATGCAGGCGGGCGAAGCCGGGGAGGCGCGCCGCGTCCTCGTTCAGGCGCGGGTTGTACTTCATGGTGCAGGAGCCCAGGGGGTAGAACCCCGTGTCCACCGCGTGGTTGAGCTGCGAGAGGCGGGTGAAGTGGCGGACCACGTCGAGCTCCGAGACCTCCGGCAGAAGGGGCGGTTCCTCGCGCAGCCGGTCGGGCGGCAAGAGGTCGGTCTCAGCCTGTTCCGGCACGTCGAGCGGAGGGAGGCTGAAAGCCCGGCGCCCCGGCCGGGAGAGTTCGAAGATCAACGGTTCCGGTGAGAGCACGGCGCCACCTCCTCGCCAGCGGCTGAGGTCGGCGCGTCCTTCCACGGACCCAGGGCGGCCAGGCCCGCGGCCAGGGCCTCGATCTCAGCCCTGGTACGCTTCTCGGTGACGCACACCAGGAAGTGGCCCGCGAGCTCCGGGTAGAAGGGCGCCAGGTCGAGCCCCCCGAGGATCCCGCGCTCCCGCAGGCCGGCCAGCACCTCCGGCACGGGGCGCTCGCTTCGCACCACGAACTCGTGGAAGAACGCCCCGCGGAAGGGCAGGTGGAAGCCGGGCACGGCGGCCACCCGCGCCGCGGCATAGTGGGCTTTCTGCAGGCACAGGCGCGCCAGGCCCGCCAGCCCCTCCTTGCCCAGCCAGGACAGGTAGACGGTGGCGGCCAGGGCCATCAGCGCCTGGTTGGTGCAGATGTTGGAGGTGGCGCGCTCGCGCCTGATGTGCTGCTCGCGCGCCTGCAGCGTGAGCACGAAGCCGCGCCGTCCCGCCGCGTCCACCGTGGCGCCGGCCAGCCGGCCAGGCATCTGCCGCAGGAGCGCCTCGCGCGCCGCCAGGAATCCGAGGTACGGCCCGCCGAAGCTGAGGCCGCAGCCCAGGGGCTGGCCCTCGCCCACGGCGACGTCGGCGCCGTAGGCGGCCGGCGGCTCCAACAGGCCGAGGGAGACCGGGTTCACGGAGGCGATGAAGAGCGCCCCGCGCCGCCGGGCGATCTCCCCGATGGCGCGCACCGGCTCGAGCACGCCGAAGAAGTTGGGCTCCTGGACGATCACGGCGGCCACGTCCTCGTCCAGGCGCGCTGCCACCTCCGCCGGGTCCACGGCCCCCGTGGCGCCCCACGGCACCTCCTCCACCGCCAGCCCCGGCCCCGCGAGGTAGGTGCGCAGCACCTGCCGGTGACGGGGGTGGACGGCACGGGCGACCAGCACGCGCCGCCGGCCGGTGGCCCGGAATGCCATCAGGGCGGCCTCCGCCAAGGCGCTGGCGCCGTCGTAGATGGAGGCGCTGGCCACGTCCAGCCCGGTCAGGGTGCAGATCATCGTCTGGAACTCGTACATGACCTGCAGCGTCCCCTGGCTGATCTCGGGCTGGTAAGGGGTGTAGGCGGTGAGGAACTCCCCGCGGTTCAGGAGGTGCCCGACCACGGCCGGCACGTAGTGGTCATAAGCCCCGCCGCCCAGGAAGCAGACGAGGCCCGGGCGGTTCGCGGCCGCCAGGTCCTCGAGGAGCCGGGCCACCTCGGGCTCCGCCATCCCGGCAGGCAAATCGAGGGGACGGCGGAGCCGCACCTCCTCAGGGATGTCGGCGAACAGGTCCGCCACGGACGTCAGCCCCAGCTCCTGGAGCATGGCCGCCCGGTCGGCATCAGTGTTGACTATGTACGTCACGCTCACTTCACCATGTCGCGGTATTCCGCCGCCGTGAGCAGCCTCCCCGCCTCGGCGGGATCGGCCAGCTCCAGGGCGATCATCCAGCCCGCGCCATAGGGGTCCTGGTTCACCAGTTCCGGCGCGTCGTTCAGGCGCTCGTTGACCTCCACCACGCGCCCCGACACCGGCGCATAGAGGTCGGAGACGCTCTTCACCGACTCCACCACGCCGAAGGCCTCGCCGGCCCGGAGTTCCCGGCCCACCTGGGGGAGTTCCACGAAGACGATGTCGCCCAACTGCTCCTGGGCGTAATGGGTGATCCCCACCACCCCGCGGTTGCCCTCCAGGCGCAGCCACTCATGCTCTCTCGAGTAACGCAGATCTTCCGGATACAAGCCGACCTCTCCCCCTGATCGAAATTCCCGCGGCACCGCCCGATCCTGGGCCCCCTGGCCGCGGTTCACCCCTGGACGGCGCCGCGCCGATAGAACGGCAACGGCACCGCGCGCGCGGCCACGTCCCGGCCCCGGATGCGCACCGCCAGGCCGCCGTCATCACCGGCATGAGCGGCGAGCACCAGCGCCATGGCCACGTTCTTGCCCAGCGTGGGCGCGGGGCCGCCGCTGGTGACCTCCCCCACCACCGTCCCCCCGGCTACCACCTCGTAACCATGCCGAGGGATGCCTCTCTCCACCATCTCCAGGCCGATCAGCCGCCGCCGCGGACCGGCCTCCCGCACCCGCGCGAGCGCCTCCCGCCCCACGAAGTCCCCTTTGTCCCAGCGCACGAAGGCGCCCAGGCGGGCCTCCAGGGGGTTGACGTCCTCCCGCAGCTCGTTCCCATACAGGGGCAGGGCCGCCTCGAGGCGCAACGTGTCCCGTGCCCCGAGGCCACACGGCGCCACCCCCGCCTCACGGCCGGCGTTCAGGAGCGCTTCCCATACCTTGGGCGCCTCCGCCCAGGGGCAGAACAGCTCGAACCCGTCCTCGCCCGTATAGCCGGTGCGCGCCACCATGCACCGCACCCCCGCCACCCGCACCCCGTCGAGGAGGGCGAACCGCCCCAGCGCCCCCATCTCGCCCGCGGCGATGCGGAGGACCTCCGCCGCCCGCGGCCCCTGCAGGGCCAGGAGGGCCCAGTCGTCGGACACGTCCTCGACATCGGCCCCTGGGAAGTCCGCCGCCAGCGCCTGCAGCCAGCGCACGTCCTTTTCCCGGTTGCCGGCGTTGACCACGAGGAGGAAGTCCTCCCCGCCAGTCCGGTAGACGATGAGGTCGTCCAGGATGCCGCCGTCCGGACGGCACATGGGGGTGTAGAGGGCCTGCCCCACCGCGAGCCTGCCCGCGTCGTTGGTGATCGCCCGCTGCAGTAGGCCCAGCGCCGCTGGTCCGCGCACGGCGATCTCGCCCATGTGAGAGACGTCGAAGAGCCCGGCCCGCTCCCGCACCGCCCGGTGCTCGGCCAGGATGCCATCGTACTCCAGCGGCATCGCCCAGCCGGAGAATCCCGTCATGCGGGCGCCCAGCGCCAGGTGGACAGCGTAGAGAGCAGTCCGCCTGAGTACCTCCCCGTCCCCTCCCATCGGCATCCCCCCAGGCCACGCGTCCCTGCGGCCGACTGCGGGTCGCGCCCGGCGGCCTTACCTAGCTTATCATATCCCCGAACCGCATCCACCCTTCGAAGAGGTCCTGCAGCCGCCGGGTGACCGGCCCCGGCCCGCCGTGGCCGATGGGACGGCCCGCCACCGCGGCGAGGGGCATGACCCCCATGAGCGCGTTGGTGAGAAAGGCCTCCTCCGCCGCAAGCAGAGCATCCGGATCATACGCCCCTTCCTCGGTCTCGATGCCGGCGCCGCGCGCCAGCTCCAGCACCAGCCCCCGCGCCACCCCAGGCAGGGCCCCGGCCTCCGGGCTTGGGGTGCAAAGGCGGCCGCCCGCGACGAAGAAGACGTTGGTCGCCGCCCCCTCCGCCAGCTTCCCCTCTCCATTGAGGAACAGGGCCTCGTCCGCCCCCGCGGCGCGGGCCTCCCGCCGCGCCAGGAGCGAGTCGAGGTAGTTGAGGGACTTCACCCGGCACAGAGGGGAGAGGTGATTCCGGCGCGCCCGCGCCCACACGGCGGTGAAGCCGCGGCCGTAGAGCTCGTCGGGGTACGGCCGCCCGGCCCGTACGGTGACGAACAGGGTAGCGCCGTGCTCGTCCCATTCCCCAGCCCGCCCCAAGCCCCCACCGGCAGGGCCGCCGGTCACCGTGAGGCGCAGCGCCCCCTCCTCCAAGCGGTTCCGCCGTACCGCCTCGGCGATCACCTGGCGGAGTGCACCGGCGCTCAGGGGCAACGCGATGCCGAGGACGCCCGCCCCCCGCGCGAGGCGCTCCAGGTGCCGGTCCAAGAGGGGTACCCGCCCGCCGGCCACCCGCATCGTCTCGAAGAGCCCCGCGCCATACAGAAAGCCCTGGTCGCCGATCCCCACCCGCGCCTCGCCGGCGGGGAGCCACGCACCGTTCAGGAACACCACGCCGCCCATCTCGTCCCACCTACCCCAGTCCCACGGATTCCAACAGGCCGGCTGCCTTGTGGAGGGTCTCCTCGTACTCCCGCTCGGGATCGGAGTCGGCCACCACGCCCCCGCCCACCTGCAGGTACACCCGGCCGCGCCGGAAGACGAGCGTCCGGATGGCGATGTTGAGCTGCATGGCGCCGTCGAAGCCGATGTAGCCGATGGAGCCCGTGTAGATGCTCCGCCTCACCGGCTCCAGCTCCTCGATGATCTCCATGGCGCGGCGCTTGGGCGCCCCGGTGATCGACCCTCCCGGGAACGCCGCCCGCACCACGTCAAGGGGGCCCATACCCGGCAGGAGCCGACCTTCAACCGTCGCCACCAGGTGGTGGACGCGGGGGTGTGTCTCCACGGCGCGAAGCTCGGGCACCGTCACAGTCCCGGGCCGGCAGACCTTGCCCAGGTC
>JBBITQ010000004.1:0-2401 GCA_037440685.1 Clostridiales bacterium | reverse complement strand
TGCCGATCTCGGCGACGCGGCCCAGATCGTTCCGCTCCAGGTCGACGATCATGAGGAGTTCGGCCTTATCCTTCGCGCTCCGCAGGAGCTCCTCCTGCAGTGCCCGGTCGGACGCCGCGTCCCGGCCCCGCGGCCGCGTCCCCTTGATGGGCCGCGTCACCACGCGGTCGCCCTCCACCTTGAGGAAGAGCTCCGGGGAGGCCGACGCGACCTGGACCCCGGGGAAGTCTAGATAGGCGGCGAACGGCTCTGGCACCGTCTCCCTGAGGCGCAGGTAAACCGAGAAGGGGTCCCCGGACCACGGCGCCGCCAGCCGCTGGGAGAGGTTGACCTGATACACCTCGCCCCGGGCTATGTATTCCTGAGCCCGCGCCACCATCCGGCAGTACATTTCCCGGGTAAACTCGCTCGTCCAGCCCCCGGCCGCCCCGGGAGCGCCGACGCCCGCTGCCCCTCCGCCCCGCGCCGACCGGATGGGCGTCGCCCCTCCGGCGGCCGCCTGCCGGAGGCCGCGGACGAGCCGTTCCAAACGGCGCCCCGCGTCCGCATCCGCGCCCCGGAAGACGCGCACGAAAGCGTAGGCGACGCCGGCGGCGTGGTCGATCACCGCACCGTGGTCGTAGAAGCCGACGTATACATCGGGCAGGGCCAGGTCATCCCGGGCCCGGGGGGCGTGGGGCTCCAGCAGGCGGCCCAGATCGTAGGCCAGGAAACCGACGGCGCCGCCGGCGAAGGGCAGGACCACCTCGCCGCCGCTGCTGCAGCCCCAGGCCCGCAGGAGCCGCCCCAGGAACCACAGGGGATCGCCACTCAGCGCCCCGCGGAAGGGCGGGTCCACCCCGGCAGGACGCCGCACCAGAACCCGGCCGGTCCCGCCCCGCCAGAGGAAGACGAGGAAGGGGTCGGCACCGAGCACCGAGTAGCGCCCGTGGGGCCCCCGGGCGGCGCTGTCCAGCCAAAAGGCATAACTGCGCCCGCGGAAGAGGGCGAACGCCGCCGCCCCTGAACCTTCATACGGGACAGCCTCGCAGAGGAGCGCGACCAACCCCCGTCCTCCCAACCCGATCTCAGGCATGGTGACGATCAGGCGCTTCTACATCCGCGGCGCTATTCCTACCGGGGCGCCCTTCGCCCCTCACCACCAGTCGCGAAAACCTGGGCGCATTCCGGGGCGGGAATGGTGCACGCCAGGGCCTCCTCGGGTGGGCACGGCAGACCGATCAGGCAGCCCTGGGCATAGTCGACCCCTAACTCTTTCAGGAGCCGCAGCGTTTCCTCGTCCTCGACGAACTCGGCCACGGTCTCCTTCCCCAGTCCCTGGGCCACCTGGACGATCGCCCGGACCAGGTGCCGGTCGCCCTCGTCATGGGACAGGTTCCGCACGAAGCTGCCGTCGATCTTGAGGTAATCGACGGGCAACCGCTTCAGGTAGTTGAAGGAAGAGAAGCCGACGCCGAAGTCGTCCAGCCCGAAGCGGCAGCCCAACGACCTCAGCACCGAGATGAAGGTCTTTGCCGCCTCAATGCTGGCCACAGCCGCCGTCTCGGTGATCTCGAATATGAGCAGGGAAGGATCGACGCCGGTGGTGGAGAGCTCCTTGCGGACGATCTGCAGCAGTTCCTGGTCAGAAACGGCTTTGCCTGAAAGGTTTACTTCCAGGCAGAGGTCGCGCCCCTCCTCCCGTTGTTCGGCGATCAGGCGGATGGCCCGCCGCACCACCCAACGGTCTATCTCGCGGATGAGTCCAAACTGCTCAGCCGCGGCCAGGAAAGTGCCGGGGGGCACGAGCGACCCGTCGGTCCCCCTCATGCGCACGAGCACCTCGTATCTGGTGACACGATCCTGCCTGAGGTCCAGGATCGGCTGCAGGTAGAGGACGAAGCGCTCCTGTGCCAGCGCCTCGCGGATCCTCGTCACCCAGGAGAGCTGGGACAGCATCCTGGTGTGGGGGTCACCAGCAGGTTCATAGAGGCATACCTGGTTGCCCCCCTGCTCCTTGGCCTGGTACATGGCCACGTCGGCGCGGGATAAGAGCTCGCCCGGTCGTCTGCCGTGCCGGGGGAAGAGGGCTATGCCGATGCTGGCAGTGAGATGGACCGCCTCGCCGGCGACAGTGATGTGGGCCTGCCGGACCCTCTCTAGGATACGCCTTGCAATGGATTGCGCCTCCCGGGTGCCAGCCCCCGGCAGGAGTGCGGCGAACTCGTCCCCTCCGACGCGCGCCAGGACATCCCCTGCCCGCAAGCATTTCTTCAGGGAGCAGGCGAGCGAGGCCAAGTAAAGATCCCCTGCCTGGTGGCTGGCCGTGTCGTTGAGGTACTTGAAGTGATCGAGGTCCACGAACAATGGACTTACCCCGGTTTTGTGGACAGTTTAGCGCTTGGTGAGCGCCTCCTCCATC
>JBBITQ010000003.1:18527-23728 GCA_037440685.1 Clostridiales bacterium | reverse complement strand
CAGCCGTGGCGGCGGTGGATCTCCACCTGCACCGAGCCGGAAGGGCCGGGGAGGGCGGCGCGGGGCTTGCGCACGCGGACGGTGACGGCCTCCACCGGGCCGAGGTCCAGGACGCGGGCGGCGATGGCCTCGGCCAGCGCCTCCAGGAGGCCGTGCCGGGCGGTCTCCACCTCTTGCTGCACCGCGCGGCACACCCGGCAGTAGTCGACCGTCCGGGAAGGGTCGTCGGCGGTCCCTGCCGGTCGCAGGTCCAGGTGGAGCTCCACGTCCACCTCGAAAGGTTGTGCCACACGCTGCTCCCAGCTGTACATGCCGTGGTGGCCCTGGAAGACGAGGCCGTGGAGAGAGATCTTGTCGGGCACCGGCGCTACCGCCTCCTCTGACTGGTCTGCGTCCTGTTCCTCCCTCACGGGGCGCCACCTGCCTCGGCGTCCAGGCTCAGGGCGATGTCCTTCGCCGCTGCCATGGCCTGCCCGGCCGCGGTGATGATGCTGCGGAACTCCGGCGGGGTGCGCACGTCACCCACCGCGTAGATCTCCGGGAAAGTGGTGCGGCCGGCGGAGTCGGCGCGCACGAGCCCGTCCCCGTCCCGTTCCACTAAGCCCGCCACGAGCTCGCTGGCGGGCTCCATGCCGATGTAGACGAACACTGCGGCCACCGGCAAGGTGACGGACGGCTGACCGTGCGGGGCTACCTCGAGCCCTTCCACCCGCTCCTGGCCCAGGATGCGGAGGACAGTTCCAATGAGGATGCGGATGCGCGGATGCCGCAGCGCCGGCGCGAGGAACTCGCTCCGGGCGCGGAACCGGGGCGAGCGGTGGATGAGGGTCACGGAGGCGCTTGCCTGGGCCAGCATCAGGGCGTTCTGCACCGCCCGGTCGCCGCCGCCCACCACCGCCACGGGCTTGCCGCCAAAGCGCGCCGCGTGGCGCGACCCCCGCCAGTTCTCGCCGCGGGCGATCATCTCCGCCTCACCGGGGACGCCGAGGCGGCGGGGGCGTGCGCCCGTGGCCAGGATAAGCCGTCGGGCCGAGAAGGTGGCGGTGCCGGCCGCCACCTGCACGCCTCCCGGGATGGATGCGATCCGCTGCACATGCTGGTCCACCAGGACCTCTGCCCCGGCTGCGCGCGCGTGGTCGAGAAGGGCTGCGGCGAGGGCGCGTCCGTCTCGGGCGCGCAGGCCCGGGTAATCCTCCACGGGATGGTCGATTTCCAGGGCCTGCCCGCCCGGGGCGGCGGCTCGCTCCAGCACCAGGGTGCGCAGCCGCAGCCGCCGGCACCAGACGGCGGCTGCCAGGCCGCCCGGCCCTCCGCCCACGATGATCACGTCCCGGTCCACAGGCTCTATTCTAGGCCATCATGCGCCCGGCCACCATCCTGCCCTCCCTGGCGGGGGGGTGACCTGTGAGCTGCGCTGCCGGCGGGTGCTCCCGCCGCGGGAGGGGATGACGCGGCAGCCGATGTGGTACGGTATCAGGGGGGCGAGACGAAAGGGGGATGCGCGTGGCGCAGATCAGCACAGGAGTCAGCTTGATTCTGCGGATAAGGCTGGAAAACGTGCCTGGGAGGTTCGGGGAGGTGGCCTCGGCCATCGGGGCGGCCGGTGGCAACATCGGGGCCATCGACATCGTGCGGGCTGACCGGCGCAGCATCGTGCGCGACGTCACCGTCCAGGTGCGGGACGCCGGCGAGGGCAGCAGAGTGGTGGAGGCGGTGCGCGCTGTTCCCGGTGTCGAGGTGATCAACGTCTCCGACCGGACCTTCCTCCTCCACCTGGGGGGCAAGATCGAGGTGCGCCCGCGGGTACCGGTGAAGAACCGCGATGACCTGTCGATGGTCTACACGCCTGGCGTCGGCCGCGTGGCGCAGGCGATCCACGAGGATCCGGAGAAGGCGTTCACCCTGACCATCAAGCGCAACACCGTGGCGGTGGTCACCGATGGTTCGGCCGTGCTGGGGCTAGGCAACCTGGGGCCCCTGGCGGCGATGCCCGTCATGGAAGGGAAGTGCCTGCTGTTCAAGCAACTGGCCGGGGTGGACGCGTTCCCCATCTGCCTGGCGACGCAGGACCCGGAGGAGATCGTCCGGGTGGTGGAGGCCATCGCTCCCGGCTTCGGCGGGATCAACCTCGAGGACATCTCGTCCCCGCGCTGCTTCGCCATCGAGGAAGCCCTGCGCCGGACCCTGGACATCCCGGTGTTCCACGACGACCAGCACGGGACGGCGGTGGTGGTGCTGGCCGGGCTCCTCAACGCGCTGAAGATCGTGGGCAAGCGCCTGGAGGACATCACGGCGGTGGTGGTGGGCATCGGCGCCGCCGGGGTCGCCTGCACGCGCATGCTCCAGGCCGCAGGGGTGCGCAACATCATCGGCTGCGACCGCGCGGGTGCGCTCTACCGGGGCCGCCCGGGGTTGGACCACGGCGTGAAGCGCTGGTACGCCGAGCATACCAACCCCGAGGGCCGGCGGGGTGCGCTGGCGGACGTGATCGCGGGTGCCGACTTCTTCTTGGGCGTCTCGGGGCCCGGGGTGCTCACCGCCGACCACATCAGGAAGATGGCGCGCGACCCCATCGTGTTCGCCCTGGCCAACCCGATCCCGGAGATCGACCCGGAGGAGGCCTACCCGCTGGCGCGGGTGGTGGCTACCGGTCGCAGCGACTACCCCAACCAGATCAACAACTGCCTCTGCTTCCCCGGCCTCTTCAAAGGGGCGCTTGAGGTGCGCGCGCGGGAGGTCAACGACGCCATGAAGCTGGCGGCGGCACAGGCCATCGCCGGGGTGGTCAGCCCCGACGAGCTGAGCGAGGAGTACATCATCCCCACCGTGTTCAACCGGCGGGTGGTGGAGCAGGTCAGCGCCGCCGTAGCCCGGGCGGCCGAGGAGACCGGGGTGGCGCGGCGGCGTGTTAACGCTTCCTGATCACTCGGCGAGGTCGACCGTTTGGGTCATGTGGAAGACGGCCGTCTGCCAGTGCTCCTTCTCCTGCTCGATCTCGGTTGCCCGCAGCCACAGGCCTGTAAGGAACGGGGCGGCGTCCACCGCCGATTCACCTTCGGTGGCGGGCAGGCAGAGTGCCGTCGCCGCTGCCAGGGCTACGGAGGAGAGGATGGAGTGCTGCGCCGCGAGGCGGTCGTGGCGGGCGATCGCCTCCAGCACGCTGGTGCCGTCCGGGAACGCCGCGAGTGCGATGGTCTTACCGATCATGGTCTTCAGGGCGGCGATCTGAGCCAGGGTGGCCTCCACCGCGGCCATCAGGGCGTCAAAGGCCGGGGCCCCCGGTCGGCCGGTGACCCGGGCGGTGGCCGCCTGCAGTAGCTCTTCCTTAAGTTTGTCCAGTTGGGTCTCGAGGGTCCTGAGCCTCTCCATCGCGTCGGCCAGCTTCATCGCTTCCTCCCCCCGGTGGTTCCTTGAGTTTCTTGATCAGGCGGATCTGGCGCAGCAGGTGGCCCGCCGCTTCGGTGCTCAGGCCGTAGAGGCGCGTGAGATCGGCCTCGCGCACGCGATCGGCCAGGCGGTGGTCGTGCGCCAGGTATTCGACCGTGGCAACCTCGGTCTGGAGCTCCTGAGCTACGCGCTCCGGTCCCTTCAGTTTGACGTACTGGGCCACCAGGTCGCCCAGGGAGCCTTCAGGAGGAGCGGCTCTGTTCCTGCGGATGAAATCGAGGACGTCGGAGAGGTACCAGATGCGCCCGCTGGCCAGTTCGGCGGCCGGGGCGGGGAAGTCGGGCTTGGAGGCGAAGTCCCGGAGGAAGTTCGGTTTAGCCACGCCCAGGAGTTCGGCTGCCTCCTTGACGCCGATCAGGCGGTCAAAGGTCACGGGGTCGGCTCGGTCGATGCCCAAGAGCGCGGGGAGATCGGTGATGTCGATCCCGACCAGCCTTCCCTCGGCGTCGAAGTCGAAGTACACCCCCGCGTACACCTCCTCCGTCCTCGTCGCCGGGGTGCCGAAGAGGTCGTCGCGAACGAAATGGATATAAAGCTGCCCGTTCTCGTCAGCCTCGACGAGGATTTTGAGCTTCATGCCGCAACCCCGCCTCCTTGTCCCTCAAACCAATGATCCCTTGGCGGGGAACCCGCGTCAACGGGAGGCGGTGGGACCCGGGAGGCGGATGGCGTTCAAGACGGTGATGTGATCGCCCTCGCGGCGGTAGACGACCGCCAGGGAACCGCGTTCGAAGCGGTGGATGGCGCTTCGGGCGGCCGGGAGTCGCGCCTCTCGGTCCGCGGCGGCTGGCGGAAGGCCGGCGGGCCGTGCGGCCAGAGCGGTCAGGACCTCGTCGGGGCTGATCTGCCGCGCTGCCATCCGCAAGCGGGCGTACGGGCTGAAGGACACTTGCACCTTTTCCGCCTCCAGCGGCCCGGTATCACCGAGAACAACGTTATCCAAAATGTAGCAACGCGATAATATCGTTGTCAATACCCGTTCGGGGCGCCACGTGAGCTGCTCCCCCTTCCGCGTGCCGGCGGCGCGGCTGACGCCCGCCCAGGCCGCGCTGCGCGACCCTCGTTAGGGACAAGGCCTCCCGCTCTTCGCCCCCTCAACCAGTCACGGGGAGAAAACGATAACTACTTTTAGCGTGATGCTGGAAGGGGGCTGGATGATGTGGCGCGGGGAGTGACGTTGTTCGCGTGTCCTGCTGTTGACGGGGAGGGTTTCCTGGAGGTCGACGCTTCTTTCCAAACGGTGGTACCCGCCGCGAGGCGACTCGCGGACCTGGCTGAGGTGTGGCGTACGGAGGGGACGGTGGCGGGAGAGGCCGTCGCCTATCGCATGTACCGCGGCCTGTGCCGGCCGCAGGACCAGCAGGTTTTCGACCGGCACGGGGTGCGCCACGACGTGACGGTCATACGACCGGGGACTGTGGCTGGGGAATACATCAAGACGTACGGGCACCATCACCCAGCTCCTTTCCCGGGTGGGCCCAGCTACCCCGAGGTATACGAGGTCCTGGCGGGGCAGGGGCTCTTCCTGCTCCAGCGCGCGAGCCGGTCGGGGGAACTTCGCGACGTCTGTGTCATCGAGGGGCGCCCGGGGCAGAAGATCGTCATCCCGCCCGACTACGGGCACGTGACTATCAACTCCGGGGACGAATGGCTGGTGGTGGCCAATCTCGTCGCTTACGGCTGGGACTCCACGTACGCCCTCTACCGGGCCAGGCGCGGGGCGGCGTACTACGCGCTGCAGGGGGATGCGGGGC
>JBBITQ010000003.1:17824-18505 GCA_037440685.1 Clostridiales bacterium | reverse complement strand
CGCCCCTGCGCCAGGCCGAACCAGGCGGTCTGGAGCGGTTCGGCGTGCGGGACGACGTGCCCCTCTACGACGCCTTCCTCCTCGATCCGCGCTCCTTCGCCTTCCTCACCCATCCTGAGGCCTACGCGGACGTGTTCGACCGGGGGGAGTGGTGCTGATGAAGGCGGTGATCATGGCGGGCGGCCTGGGATCGAGGCTCCGGCCCCTGACCAGCCAGCGCCCGAAGCCGATGCTGCCGGTGGCTGACAGGCCGGTGATGGAGCACATCGTGCGCTTGCTGGCTCGCCACGGCTGGCGGGAGATAAAGGTCACCCTGCAGTACATGCCCGAGCGCATCCAGGCCTACTTCGGCGACGGGCGGCGCTGGGGCGTCTCGAAGAGCTATCACGTGGAGCGGGAACCCCTGGGCACCGCCGGCGGGGTGAAGGCCCTCATCACAGACCTGCGGGACCTGGAGGAGACCTTCCTGATCATCAGCGGAGACGCCCTCACGGACTTCGACCTGACGAGCCTCGTCCGGTTCCATCGCCAGCGGGGTGCCCTGGTGACGATGGCGCTCCGGCAGGTGGACGATCCCAGCCAGTTCGGCGTCGTGGAGGTCGACGGCGCGGGGCGCGTCCTGCGGTTCCAGGAGAAGCCGGCCCCCGGGGAGGCCTTCAGCAACCTGGTAAACACGGGGAT
>JBBITQ010000003.1:13798-17814 GCA_037440685.1 Clostridiales bacterium | reverse complement strand
ACGTGCTGGAGGGGCGGGCCCTGGCTGCGGTGCCGACCGGCATCCCGTGGGATTTCGCCCGGAACCTGTTCCCTCTGCTCCTGGAGCGGGGCGAGCACGTCTACGGTTGCGTGCTGCCGGGGTACTGGTGCGACATCGGCACACCGTCCAGCTACCTGCAGGCCAACTGGGACTGCCTCACCGGCCGGGTGGCGGTGGAGATGCCTGGCCGTTACGCCGGGGACGGCGTCTGGCTGGGTGACGGGGTGGATCCGGCGTGCGCCTCGAAGGGCCCGCCCTGATCGGTGATCGTGTGCACATAGGGGAAGGTGCCCGCATCGGTCCGTTCACCGTGGTCGGCACAGGTTCGCGGGTGGAGGCCGGAACTGTTCTGGAGGGGGCCGTCCTCTGGGAAGGGGCGCTGCTCCGGGCCGGGTTCGCCGAACGCGGCCTGGTGGCGGGGGCCGTGCGCTGAGGGGGGCGATGGCGGTGATGGCACATGGCAGCCGGTTAGGGGCCATGGTGCAACATCCCACTTGTCTCTTCGCTTACTGGGAGATCGAGGAGGCGGACCTGGCGGCGGTCGAGCGCGCGCTCAACGCCAGGCGGGAGTCCCTGTCGCTGGCGCTCCGGGTCTACCGGCTCGGCGACGGTGGCCCGGAGGGGGTCTCCTACGTCACCATGCCCGTTGACCTGTCCATGGGCAGGTATTACGTCAACGATGTGGAGCCCGGTGGGCTATACTGGCTGGAGGTGGGCGTGCAGACAGAAGGGCAGGGATTCCTGCGCCTCCTGCGGTCCAACATCGTCGAGACGCCGCCTGCCGCCGTCAGTCCGGGCGATTCCCGCGCAGAGGCCGGAGGCGTGGCCTACAGCCCTCTGGCCGCTTGTGGATAAGGAGGGCGACCGATGGGGCAAGGATACCTGGCGCTGGTCCTTCACGCTCACCTGCCGTTCCTGCAGCGGACGGATTCGGGAAACAGCCTGCAGGAGCGCTGGCTCTACGAGGCGGTGCTGGAGAGCTACATCCCGCTGCTCATGACCTTCCGGCGGCTGTGGCGGGACGGCGTGCCTTTCCGCGCCACCCTGTCCTTCTCGCCGACCCTGCTGGGGATGCTGGCTGATCCCCGCTATCGGGGCGGTGTGGCAAGGCACCTGGAGAAGCTCCTCGACCTCGCCGAGCGGGAGGTGGAGCGTACCCGCGGCAGCGGCGAGGAGGCGGTCGCCCGCTGGTACCGGTCGCGGTTCGAGGAGATCAGCCGCTTCCTCTGGCAGGAGGTGGACGGCGACATCCTCCGCGGGTTCCGCGAACTCGCCCGCGAGGGCTGCCTCGAGTTGATCACCACGGCCGCCACCCACGGGTACCTCCCGCTGGTTCGATCCAGGCGGGCCGCGAAGGCGCAGATCGAGACGGGGCTGCAGGAGTTCAGCCGGATCATGGGGATGCGCCCGCGCGGCGTCTGGCTACCGGAGTGCGGTTTCACGCCCGGCCTGGATGAACTCCTCGCCGCTGCCGGGGTGCGGTATTTCTTCACGGAGTCGCACGTGATCGAACACGCTCGCCCTGCCCCTCCGGCGGGTGTGTACCGTCCCGTGTTGACCCCCGCCGGCGTCGCCGCCTTCGGGCGCGACCGGGAGAGCTCGCGCCAGGTGTGGGACAGGCTGGAGGGGTATCCGGGGGATCACGCCTACCGGGAGTTCTACCGCGACATCGGCTGGGACCTGCCGCTGGAGGCCGTCGGACCCTACGTGCTCGACGGGGGGGTGCGGTGCGATACCGGCCTGAAGTACCACCGCATCACCGGCCCCGGCCCGGACAAGGCGCTGTACGATCCTCTCCTGGCCGCGCAGCGGGTGAGGGAGCACGCCAGCCACTTCGTGTCCGCCAAGCTGGCGCAGGTGAAGGCCCTGGCCGCAGCCGGGATTGCCCAGCCCATCGTGGTGGCGCCCTATGACGCTGAGCTGTTCGGCCACTGGTGGTTCGAAGGCCCGCAGTGGGTGGAGGAGGTCTTCCGCATCATGGCCGGCCGCCCCGGGCTGGAGGCCATCACCCCCGCGGCGTACCTGGATCGCCACCCGGCGGGGCCGGTCGTCCACCTCTCGATGGGGAGTTGGGGGGCGGGGGGATACAACGAGGTCTGGCTCAACGGGGCCAACGACTGGCTGTATCCGCGCCTGCACAAGGCGGAGGAGCGGATGATCGGCCTGGCTCGCGCCCATCCTAAGGCGACGGGGCTGCTGGAAAGGGCCCTCAACCAGGCGGCTCGCGAGTTGCTGCTGGCCCAGAGCAGCGACTGGGCGTTCATGATCACCATGGGGAGCGCGGCGGACTACGCCGCGGCAAGAGCCGCGCAGCACCTGGACGGTTTCGAGGAGCTGTACCGGGCCATCGTGAGCTGGTCGCTGAGAGAGGATCGGGTTGCCCAGCTTGAGGAAAGGGACTGGGTGTTTCCCCAGATCGACTACCGGATATACGCCGGGGGCGCTCATGGCGCTCTGGACCCGGCGGACGCCCCCCTCGTGCGGCCGTCGTCCCGGCTGGTGCGGAGGATGTTGAGCCGAGGGGACCGGCCGCCACGCCGCATCCTGATGCTTTCGTGGGAGTACCCGCCCTTCGTGGTGGGCGGGCTGGGGCATCACACGGCGGGACTGGCACGGGCCCTGGCGGCGCGCGGGCACGCGGTGACGGTCGTGACGGCGGTCCATCCCGAGGCGGCGCCGCTGGAGCGCCAGGGGCTGGTGGAGGTGCGGCGCGTCGGGCCCCCGCCCCGGACCGACGACGACTTCTTGGGGTGGGTCTACGGCTTCAATGAGGCGGTGGTGCGTGAGGCGGCGGCGCTCATGGAAGAGGCGCCATACGACCTAATCCACGCCCACGACTGGCTGGTGGGCCCGGCCGCCGCGGCCCTCAAGCAGCGGTTCGACGTGCCCCTGGTGGCCACCATCCATGCCACGGAGCACGGGCGGAACGGGGGGCTTTTCACCCCGCTCCAGCGGGCCATCCACCGCGAGGAGTGGCGTCTCACCCACGAGGCCTGGCGGGTCATCGCGTGTAGCCGCTACATGGCGGAGGAGGTGAGCCGCCTCTTTGCCACCCCGCCCGAGAAGCTGGCCGTGATCCCCAACGCGGTGGACGCCAGGCACTTCGGGGCGAGCTTCATGGGCGGGCAGGCAAGGGAGACGCTCGGCCTGGAGGGGCCGACAATCCTGTTCGTGGGACGCCTGGTGCCAGAGAAGGGCGTCCAGGTCCTGCTGAGGGCCATGCCGGCGGTGCTAGAGCGCCACCCGGCAGCCAGGTGCCTCATCGCGGGGCGCGGCCCCTTCCATGAGACCCTGACCGCTCTGGCCCGCGAGTTGGGCGTCGCGGAACGGGTCCGCTTCCTGGGTTTCGTCGATGAGGCGCGCAAGCAGGCGCTCCTGCACGGCGCGACCGTGGTCGTGGTGCCCAGCCTCTACGAGCCCTTCGGCATCATCGCCCTGGAGGCCATGGCTGCGGGAACGCCAGTGATCGCCAGCGCCACGGGGGGCCTGGCCGAGATCGTCGACCACCGCCTGACGGGCATCATGGTGCCTCCGGGGGATCCCGATGCCCTGGCGGAGGCTATCGGGGAGGTCCTGACCCATGAAACCCTGGCCCAGGGCCTGGGGGCCCGGGCTGCTCTCAAGGTGCGGGAGCAGTTCTCATGGCACGCCGTCGCAGTCAAGACCGAGGATCTCTACGAAGAAGTGCTGGTGCAATTGGCCATGGGGAGGGCATGCGTCGATGCCGCGTCACCTGGTGCTGGGAAACGGCTGCTTGCTGGTTACGCTGGATGATCGCCTGAACCTGCGCGACTTCTACTATCCTTACGTCGGGCTGTGGAACCACGTGGGGGGGTTCAAGAACCGGCTGGGCGTGTGGGCGACCGGCCGGTTCTCGTGGGTGGAGGATGACGGCTGGCGCCGCGAGGTTGGCTTCCGGGAAGCGTCCCTGGTCACGTCCTGCCGGGCTGTCAATGAGGGACTGGGGGTGGCGCTGGAGGTTTGCGACGCCGTTC
>JBBITQ010000003.1:12610-13788 GCA_037440685.1 Clostridiales bacterium | reverse complement strand
GAGAACGTCTACCTGAGGCGGGTGACGGTGCGGAACCTGGCCGCTGACGCGCGCGAGGTGCGGCTCTTCTTCACGCAGGACTTCTCCATCGACGAGACGAACGTGGGGGACACGGCGGTGTACGATCCGGCGCGGCACCTCGTCTACCATTACAAGCGGAACCGCTACTTCCTGGTCAACGGCATGAGCGCCCAGGGGCGCATATTCCAGTTCGCCATCGGCACCAAGCGGTTCCAGGGGGCCGAGGGGACCTGGCGGGACGCCGAGGACGGCGTGCTGGAGGGGAACCCCATCGCCCAGGGCTCGGTGGACAGCGCCGTGAGCTTCCGCCTGTTCCTGGAGGCCGGGGCAGCGGAGGACGTGTGGTACTGGATCGCGGTGGGCAAGAACTACTCCGAGGTCCTGCGCCTCAACGATTTCGTCCTGGCGCGCACACCCGGCACCCTGCTCCACCAGACCGAGACCTACTGGCGCCACTGGCTGCAACGGGGACGCGCCGATCTGGCCGACTTGTCCGACGACCTGGTGCGGCTCTATCGCACGAGCCTCCTCATGGTATACGCGCACATGGATCGCGGCGGGGGGATCATCGCGGCCGCGGACGGCGAGATCCTGCACCAGCAGCGGGATCACTACAGCTACGTCTGGCCCCGCGATGGCGCCCTGGCGGCGTACGCACTGTGCCGGGCCGGCTTCGCCGAGGCTACCAAGCCCTTCTTTCGCTTCTGCGCGGAGGCCATCACCGCCGAGGGTTATCTGCTCCACAAGTACAATCCGGACGGATCGGTCGGCTCGAGCTGGCACCCCTGGGTCCTGGATGGCCGGGAGCAGTTGCCCATCCAGGAGGATGAGACGGGGCTGGTGCTCTTCGCCCTGTGGGAGTACTACCGGCAGTCGGGCGACATCGAGCTGGTGTACTCCCTGACGCCCAGCCTCGTGGAGCCTGCGGCCGATTTTCTCTGCGGTTACGTCCATCCCCACCTCGACTTGCCCCAGGAGAGCTACGACCTGTGGGAAGAGCGCCGCGGTATATTCACCTTCACGGCCGCCGCCGTATACGGGGGCCTTTGGGGGGCCGCCAAGCTGATGGACCTGCAGGGCGACGTGGAGCGGTCGGAGCGGTATCGCCGCATGGCGGAGCGCTTGAGGCGCGGGGTGGAGGAGCACCTGTACGATGC
>JBBITQ010000003.1:4994-12588 GCA_037440685.1 Clostridiales bacterium | reverse complement strand
TCCGCGGCATCTACATCCGGCCCGATGGGGCGCTCGAGAAGGACACGACCTTGGAGAGCAGCCTGTACGGCCTGGTGGAGTTCGGTCTGTTCCCCGCCACCGATCCCCGGGTGGTCCGCACCATGCGCGCCATCGAGGAGGGCCTGTGGGTGCGCACGCCGGTGGGCGGGGTCGCCCGTTACAGCGGGGACAACTACTTTCGTACCTATCCCGACCAAGCGGTGGTGCCCGGGAATCCCTGGTTCATCACCACCCTCTGGCTGGCGGAGTGGTACGCCCGCGTGGCCGCGGCTCCGGATGATCTGCAGGCGGCGCGGCGGCTCCTGGAATGGGCGCACTCGTACGCCCTCTCCAGCGGGCTGCTGTCGGAGCAGCTCGACCCGTTCAGCGGCGAGCCCGTCTCCGTGGCGCCGCTCACCTGGTCGCACGCGGCTTACGTCCTGGCCGCGCTGCGCTACGACGAGGCCTACCGGCGCCTGAACGCCTGCGAGATCAACCTGGCCGCGCTGGCGCTGCCAGGGCGGAGCGAAGGATGATGTACATGGCGTGCGACCAGAGGAGCGGGGTGGCCACGGGACCGCTCCGCTCCAGCCACTCCCGGTAGGCGGCGGGCACGAGCAGGTGCTCGGGCACCTGCTCCGGCAGGGCGCCGCTCTCGCCTGCCTGGGCCGCCAGCCAATCCAAGGCCGCCCAGGCCTGGCGGCGCTCCCCGGTCCGCGCCAGGTGCCAGCCGAGGAAGCCGGTGGCGGGAAGCCACAACCCGCCGCCGTAGTACGAGTCCCACGGGTACCGGTGCAGGCCCGTCCCCACCTGGAGGTCCGACACGATACGGTGGAGCGTGTCCTGGATCCCGGGATGATCGGTCGGGAGGACATCGAACGGGGTGGCGAGCCAGATGAGGCTGGCGTCCACGGCATCGGTGCCGAGGAATTTTGGGAAGTGGCCGGGCGCCGCCCGGTTTTCCAGGATGAAGGCGCGGATGGCGTGGAGGGCTGCCGGCAGGTCCGGGCGGTCAAGCCAGGAGGCGATGGCGCCCAGGCCTCCGTGCACCGCCGCCAGAGTGGATATGTGCACCCGGTCGCCGTATTCCTCCCAGCAGTCGAAGCAAGGCGCTTGCCAGCGGGCCAGGAGGTAGTCGGCCACGTGGTCCGCCGCCTCACGCCAGGCGGCGGGGAGGGCGCGGCGGCCCGTGATCTCCAGGTGGCGGGCGAGGCTCCAGAGCCAGATCCCATAGCCGTCCAACTGGTACTCACCCCACGGGAGGTTGACCTCTTCGCCCGCGGCGGTATAGCGGGCGCAGAGGATGCCAGCGCCGTTCGCCGTCACCTTCCCGGCGTGGTGGAGCACCGTGCGGGCGGCCCAGTCGTGAAAGCGTCCGGAGCTGTCGTGCTCGCCGAGGAGGTCCATGGCGTAGGCGGCGAAGGCCCCGTCGCGGAACCAGGCGTAGCGGTAGGCGGGGAAGGAGGGCGAGGCGAGGTAGGCGCCCGTCTCCGCCTGGTTGGCCCTGATGATCGTGGCGCTCGATTGCAAGAGATCCACAGGGCGTACCCCCCAGAGGGTCACGTGACCGCTTCGAACACGAGGCGGGCGGCGCCCAGGAGGCCGGCGCGGTCCCCGAGCAGGGCCGGGACGACCTCTAGTCCCTGCGTGACGGCGGGGAAGGCGCGGCGGCGCATCTCGGCGATCATGGCGTCCCAGAACAGGTGGCCCCTCTCCGCCATACCGCCCCCCAGCACGACGAGCGACGGGTTGAAGATGTTGGCCAGGCTGGCCAGGCCGATGCCCAGCGCCACGCCCACCTCCCGGACCGCCTCCAAGGCTGCCGCCTCGCCCCGCGCGGCAGCGGCGAACAGCTCCGAGCCCTCCCGCCCGGTGCGATTCCTGATGGCGGTGCCCGAGGCGAAAGCCTCCAGGCAGCCGCGGTTGCCGCAGCCGCAGAGCGGCCCGTCGGGGTCGATGGTCATGTGGCCGCATTCCCAGGCATAGCCGTCCCGCCCGTGGTGCAGCTCGCCCCCCACCAGGACGGAGCCGCCGATACCGGTTCCCAGGGTCAGGAGCACCACGTCCCGGTGTCCGCGCGCCGCTCCCAGCCACGCTTCCCCCAACAGAGCGGCGTTGGCGTCCCGTTCATGGCACACGGGCAAGCCGAGCGCCGACCGGAGCATCTCCGCCACCGGCACGTCTCGCCAGCCGGGCAGGTTGGGCGAGGATACGATGACTCCCCGGCGCATGTCCACCGGTCCAGGCGTTCCGACCCCGATCCCGACGATCTCTCCTGCCCGCCCCCCGCCCGCCGGTCCGCCGGCGCGGAGGAGTCCTTCGGCGGCCTGCACCAGGCGGCTCAGCGCCTGCTGCGGGCCCAGAGCCGCCAGCGTGGGGATCTTGGCCAGCGCCAGCACCCGCCCGGTGGTGTCCACCAGCCCCACCCGGGTATGTGTGCCGCCCATGTCCACCGCCAGGGCGACCCTCGCTTCGCTGCCCATCGGTGTTCACCGTCCCGCCGTGATGGTGTCCTTCGCGGTGTCCTTCATGTGTTTCTCGCCCCTGCCGCGAATCCCTGCGCCATGCGCCGCCAACGCCTCACGGGGGCGGCTCCCCGCCGGCAGGAGATCGCGTCCGCGGTGGCGAAGACCTCCTCGCAGTATTCTAGCCGGCATGGTGATGCCGTGGCTGATACCATCCTCATCGTCGATGACGAGGAAGCGATTCGCACCCTCGTGGAGTTCAACCTCCGGCAAGCCGGATTCCAGACCGTCTCCGCCTCCAACGGCAGCGAGTGCCTGGAGGCGGTCGAACGGGGGAAGCCGGACCTGGTGATCCTCGACGTGATGCTCCCCGACGTGGACGGATTCGACCTCTATCGCGCCCTGCGCCGCATCCGGCCCGTCCCGGTGATCTTCCTCACCGCCCGCGACGGCGAGGTGGACCGGGTGGTGGGGCTGGAGCTGGGAGCCGACGATTACGTCACCAAGCCCTTCAGCACCCGGGAACTCGTGGCCCGCGTGCGGGCCGTCCTGCGCCGTGCCGCCGAGCGACGGGGAGCGGCGGAAGGCGCCGGCGGGGACGAGATCGTCGCTGGAGAGCTCGTCATCGACCTGCGCCGGCACGAGGTTCGCGTGGGCGGGCGTCCGGTGGCCCTGACGCCCAAGGAGTTCCAGTTGCTGGCCTACTTGGCCCGCCACGCCGGGCAGGCGCTGTCCCGCAACCGCCTGCTGGACGAGGTCTGGGGGCGGGATTTCTACGGGGACCCGCGCATCGTGGACGTTCACATCCGCCACCTGCGGGAGAAGGTGGAGGAAGAACCTGGCAACCCGCGGCACATCAAGACAGTGCGCGGCGTGGGCTACCGGTTCGACGTGGCGTGACATCGCGGGCAGCGGCAGGATTTTGGGATCGTTTCGACGAAAAAAGACTTAGAAATGCCGGACGGAGCGACGAGGGGCGTGTGGACGCCGGAGGTCCTGCAAGAGATCCGGCACCGGGTTGATCTCGTGGAGCTGGTTTCGGAGCATGTCCAACTGCGGCCGCAGGGGAAAAACCTCGTAGGCCGCTGCCCCTTCCACGACGACCGCAGCCCCTCTTTCTCGGTCTCCCGGGAGAAGCAGGTCTTCTACTGCTTTGGCTGCCAGGCGTCCGGAGACGCCTTCAGCTTCGTGATGAAAAAGGAGGGCCTCGATTTCAGCGCGGCGGTAGCTTGGCTGGCCCGGAGGGCGGGGGTGATGCTCCCCGAGAGGGAGGCGTCCCCCGCCGCGGTGCGGCAGCGGCAACGGCAGCAGGAGCTGGCCGAGGTGCTGGGGGCGGCCGCGGCGTATTACCATGAGGTCCTCTGCTGGTCGCCGCTGGCGGAGCCGGCGCGGGAGTACCTGCGCCGGCGGGGCGTGTCCGAAGCGGTGCGCGACCGCTTCTGTCTGGGGTACGCGCCGCCAGGGGAGGGGCTGGGGAAGGCCCTCACGGGGCGGGGGTTCACGCCGGAGATCCTGGAGCAGGCGGGACTCCTGGCCCGGAACCCGCGCGGCGAGCGGTACGACAGGTTTCGAGGCCGCCTCATGTTTCCCATCCGCGACGAAAGGGAGCGGGTGGTGGGGTTCGGCGGACGAGTTCTCGGCGACGGCGTGCCGAAGTACCTGAACTCGCCCGAAACCATAATCTTTAACAAAAGGCGGCTCCTGTTCGGGTTGGACTTGGCCCGGCGCGCCATCCGCGAAGCGGGTCAAGCCGTCGTCGTGGAGGGCTACATGGATGTGATCATGGCGCATCAGCACGGCTTCGCCAATGCCGTGGCCGCGCTGGGGACTGCCCTCAGCGAGGAGCAGGCGCTGCTCCTGCGGCGGCACACTTCAGAGGTGGTGATCGCTTTCGACGCCGACGCGGCGGGCGCGCAGGCTACCCTGCGCGGGCTGGAGATCTTCCGGCGCACCGGCTGCAACGTGCGCGTGGCGCGCGTCCCGGAGGGCAAGGACCCCGACGAGTTCCTCCGCGCGCGGGGCGCCGCGGCCTTCGCCGCCGTGCTGGAGCAGGCGCTCCCGCTAATAGAATACGTTTTCGAATCCGCGGCGGCAAGGGAGGACTTGACGACGGTGGGGGGCAAGGTCAACGTGGTGCGGGCGCTGGTACCCCACCTTGCCAGCGAGGAGAACGCCGTCGCTCAGGCGGAATACCTCCACCGGTTGTCGGGGCGGCTGGGGATTCCCGAGGAATCGCTGCGGCTGGAAGTACATAAATATATCAGATCGCGGCTGGCAAATAAAGGCCAACCGTATAATAAAAGGAATGCCTGGGACACTAAGAGAGGCCCGGCGCCGGAACCCGGGACCGCGGAACCAGCCGCGGCGTCGCACGCGGCCGAGCGCCGCCTGCTGGCCCTCATCCTCCGGGAGCCCGGCCTGCTGGAAGCCTGTCGCGGTCGGCTGCAGCCGGCGGACTTCGAAGCGGAGGATCACCGGGCGCTGGCGGTTGTCTTGTGGGAGGGTTTCACGGCGCCTGACGATGTATTGAACCGGGTGGTCGATCCGGCGGTGCGGGATCTGGCCGCCGGCCTTCTCATGGACGAGAGCGGGGGCGCCGATCCCCTCCGGGCGGCGGAGGACTGCGTCAGCCGGCTGGAGCGGCGGCGGTGGGAGCGGCGGCTGGCCGAGCTCGACAGGGAGATGGCGCAGTTGGTGGCGCGGGGGGAGCCGATCCCGCAGGCGTTGGGTCAGGAATGGCAGGAACTCCAGCGGAGGATAAGGGGGTCGTCCCGGTAGGGCGCGGGAACGCGCCCCGGGGGCAAGGCGCGATGGACGATCGTGACAAGGTGCAGTTGCAGGAGGTCAGGGACTTCCTGGAGAAGGCGCGCGAGAAGGGGCAGATATCCTACCAGGAGATCATGGACGCCCTTCAGGACGTCGACCTGACCCCTGACCAGATCGACAATGTATATCAGACCCTGGGCGAGTTGGGTGTCGACGTCGTCGGGGAGGAGGTCAAACCCGCCGACGACGGGCTTGCTGATAACGGTGCCGACGAGCGCGAGCCCGACGCCCGGCTGGATTACGAGGGCGAAGCCGAGGACCTCTCCCTCCCGGAGGGCGTGGCCATCGACGACCCGGTCCGGATGTACCTGAAGGAGATCGGGCGGGTGCCGCTCCTTTCCGCGGAGGAAGAGGTGGAGTTGGCCAAGCGCATCGAGCAGGGGGACGAGGAGGCCAAGCGCCGCCTGGCCGAGGCCAACCTGCGCCTGGTGGTGAGCATCGCGAAGCGGTACGTCGGTCGGGGCATGCTCTTCCTCGACCTCATCCAGGAGGGCAACCTCGGGCTGATCAAAGCGGTGGAGAAGTTCGACTACCGCAAGGGGTACAAGTTCAGCACCTATGCCACGTGGTGGATCCGGCAGGCGATCACGCGCGCCATCGCCGACCAGGCGCGCACCATCCGCATCCCGGTCCACATGGTGGAGACGATCAACAAGCTGGTGCGAGTGTCGCGCCAGCTCTTGCAGGAGCTGGGGCGGGAACCGACCCCCGAGGAGATCGCCCGAGCCATGGGCATCGATGAGGAGAAAGTGCGCGAGATTATGAAGATCGCCCAAGAGCCGGTCTCCCTCGAGACGCCTATCGGCGAGGAGGAGGACAGCCACCTGGGCGACTTCATCGAGGACGAGGAGGCGGTGGCTCCCGCCGAGGCAGCCTCTTACCGGCTCCTGAAGGAACAGCTTGAGGACGTCCTGAACACGCTGACGGAGCGGGAGCAAGAGGTGCTGCGCCTCCGCTTCGGCCTGGACGACGGCCGCGCCCGCACGCTGGAGGAAGTGGGCCAGATCTTCGGCGTGACACGGGAGCGCATCCGCCAGATCGAGGCCAAGGCGCTGCGCAAGCTGCGCCACCCGAGCCGCAGCAAGAAGCTCAAGGATTACCTGGAATGATGACCCCCGATGCCATCGCCACGGCGCCGGAGGTCGGCGCGCTGGTGGAAGTGGCCCTCCGTGAGGACCGGGCATGGGAGGACGTCACCACCGCCCTCCTGGTTCCCCCCGACGTCCGTGCCAGCGGGGTCATCCTTGCCAAGGGGGCGGGGGTTCTGGCCGGCCTTCCGGTAGCAGCCTTCGCCTTCCACCGGGTGGACCCGGCCGTGGAGCTGGAGGCTCTGGTGCCGGAGGGGGCGCGGGTGACGCCGGGGACTGCTGTCGCCCGCGTCAGCGGACGGGCGGCCAGCCTCCTGCGCGCCGAGCGCGTGGCCCTGAACTTCTTGCAGCGCCTCTCAGGCATCGCCACCCTCACCGCGCGCTTCGTGGCGGCGGTCGCCGACCTGCCCCGCCCTCCCCGCATCGCCGACACGCGCAAGACCACGCCGGGTCTGCGCATCCTTGAGAAGTACGCGGTGCGGTTGGGCGGCGGGTGCAACCACCGCGCCTCCCTAGCGGAGGCGGCCTTGGTGAAGGACAACCACTGGGAGGTCCTGCGGCGGGCGGGCCGGGACCCGGTCCAGGCGCTGGCCGCCGCGCGGGCCCGCCTCCCCCACACCGTCAAGCTGGCGGTGGAGGCCAGGACCCTCGCAGAGGTCGAGGCGGCCCTGGCCGCGGGCGCGGACATCGTCCTCCTGGATAACATGGAGCCAGGCCTCCTGCGGCAGGCGGTGGCACTTGTGGGAGGCCGGGCGCTCACCGAGGCCTCGGGCCGGATCACGCTGGAGAACGTGCGCGCCGTGGCCCTCACCGGTGTGGACATCATATCGGTGGGGGCGCTCACCCACTCGGCGCCGGCTCTGGACATCAGCCTGGAATTGGGGCTATAATGGCTTCGGCCGGAAACAGCCCCTCGGGGGTGAGCCGCTTGTCCTGGCTGGCCGAGGTGTTCTGGCGGGTTTTCGAGAGCACCGGCTCGATCCTAGCTTACCTTCTGTATAAGAGGTTCTCCTGAAGCCGACCGCCCGGCGTGCGACCCAGCGCAGGGCGAGTTTTTGTTTTTGCCCGGGAGTCGGGGTCCGGGATGCTTTGATACTTGGCGCGGAAAGGTGGTGCTTCCCCCTGGTGCTGGGAAACGCCGTCAAGGACCAGTTGGAAGCGATCAGGCGCGAGGCCGAGAGCCAGGTGGCCCTGGCCGGCTCCCCCGCGGAGCTC
>JBBITQ010000003.1:4739-4972 GCA_037440685.1 Clostridiales bacterium | reverse complement strand
GCGTTTCCTGGGCAAGAAGGGGCGCCTGACCGTGATCCTGCGGGCCCTGGGCGAGGTGCCGCCCGAGGAGCGCCCGCTGGTGGGCAGCCTGGCCAACGAGGTGCGCGACTACCTCTCCGGCCTCCTGGAGTCCCGCCAGGCGGCTCTCGCGGCCCGGGAGCGAGAGCGGCGGCTCCTTGAGGAGACCATCGACGTCACCCTACCCGGCCGGCGCCCGGCCCTTGGGCATCGCC
>JBBITQ010000003.1:0-4718 GCA_037440685.1 Clostridiales bacterium | reverse complement strand
AGATCGAGGCCATCTTCCGCGGCATGGGCTATGAGGTCTTCGAAGGGCCGGAGATCGAGTACGATTACTTCAACTTCGAAGCCCTTAACATCCCCAGGGGACACCCGGCTCGCGACATGCAGGACTCCTTCTACGTCACCGAGGAGATCCTCCTGCGCACCCACACCTCGCCGGCGCAGATCCGTTTCATGCGTCAGCGCGCCCCGCGGCTTCCTGTCCGCATGATCGCCCCCGGGCGGGTCTACCGGCGTGACGATGACGCCACCCACTCGCCCATGTTTCACCAGGTGGAGGGGCTCCTGGTGGACGAGGGCATAAGCCTGGCCGATCTCAAGGGCACCCTCCTGGCCTTCGCCAGGCAGATGTACGGCGAGCGGGCCGAGATACGCCTGCGGCCCAGCTACTTCCCGTTCACGGAGCCCAGCGCTGAGGTGGACGTGTCCTGCACCATCTGCGGCGGGCGGGGTGCGATGGGCGCGGCGCCGTGCCGGGCGTGCAAGGGCTCCGGGTGGCTCGAGGTGCTCGGGGCGGGGATGGTCCACCCGGAGGTCCTGCGGAACGGGGGCTACGATCCGGAAGAGGTGACGGGGTTCGCCTTCGGCATGGGGATCGAGCGCCTGGCCATGCTGAAGTATGGCATCGACGACCTGCGCCTGTTCTTCCAGAACGATCTCCGTTTCCTGAAGCAATTCTAGCAGGGGGTTGCCGCGGTGCGCGTTCCCTATGCCTGGCTGAAGGAATATGTCGACATAGACATGTCTCCCGAAGAGCTGGCCCGGGTGCTCACCATGCAGGGGGTCAACGTCGACGCGGTGGAGCGGCCCGCCGCGTTCAGCGGCGTGGTCGTGGGCCGGGTCCTGGAGGTCGCTCCGCACCCCAACGCCGACCGCTTGCGCGTCTGCCGGGTCGACGTGGGCGAGGGGAACGGGTCGGACGGGCGCTACCGCACGATCGTCTGCGGCGCCCCGAACGTGGCCGCGGGCCAGCACGTGCCCGTGGCCCTGCCCGGGGCGGAATTGCCGGGCGGGGTGCGGATCGGTAGGACGCGCCTGAGGGGCGTGGACTCGGAGGGGATGATCTGCTCGGCCCGGGAATTGGGGCTTCCCGACCCCTCGGGCGGGGCGGGGATCATGGTCCTGCCCGAACTGCCCGTGGGCGAGGATCTCAAGGCTGCCCTGGGTTTGGAAGACGCGGTGCTGGTCCTGGACCTGACGCCCAACTACGCGGCCCATTGCCAGTCCATGATAGGGGTGGCGCGCGAGGTCGCCGCCTCCCGCGGCGCGGCCGTGCGGCGCCCCGCGGTGCGGCTGGCCGAGTCGGCGCGCGCCACCGCTTCCGCCGCGCGGGTGCGCATCGAGGCGCCAGAGCTCTGCCCGCGCTACGCCGCCCGCGTGATCCGAGGCGTGCGGGTCGGGCCCTCACCGCTCTGGCTGCAGCGCCGCCTGGAGGCGGCCGGGATGCGGCCTATCAACAACGTGGTGGACGTAACCAATTACGTGATGCTTGAGCTGGGCCAGCCCCTGCACGCCTTCGACTACGACCGCCTGGCGGGGAGCGGGCCGGACGTCAAGGAGATCATCGTCCGCCGCGCCCGGGAGGGGGAGAAGATCGTCACCCTCGATGGGCAGGAGCGGGCACTTCTTCCTGACGACCTGGTGATAGCCGACGCGCGCGGTGCGGTGGCGGTGGCCGGGGTGATGGGAGGGGAATCCTCCGAGGTGACCGTGGAGACGGTCAACATACTGCTGGAGTCGGCGTGCTTCGATCCCCTCGCCGTGCGGCGCACCGCGCGCCGGCTGGGCATCCGCTCCGAGGCGGCGGCCCGGTTCGAGAAGGGCGTGGATCCGGAAGGCTGCGGGTTCGCCGCCGACCGGGCGGCCGGCCTCATTCAGGGACTGGCTGGTGGGGAGGTGCTGCGGGGGCTCCTGGACGAGCATCCCCGGCCCCTGAAGCGGCGGCGGGTGACGCTCAGGCCGGAACGCCTGAACGCCCTCCTGGGCACCGACCTGGACGCCAGCGACATCGCGGCCTACCTCGGGCGGCTGGGGTTCGACGTCCAGGATGCGGCGGGCGAGGCGCTCCTCGTCACGGTCCCCACCTACCGTCCCGACGTGGCCAGCGAGGCCGACCTGGCCGAGGAGGTGGCGCGCCTCCACGGCTACGAGAACATCCCTACCAGGCTGCCCAGGAGCCCGGCGGTGCCGTCGCCGCTGGGGCGGCAACGGGCGCTGGCCGAAGCAGCGCGGGAGGTGTGCCTGGCCGCCGGCCTCACCGAGGTGATGACCTACTCCTTCATGGGGACGGAGCTCCTGGACCGGGCCGGCGTGCCGGACGACGACTGGCGCCGCGCCGCCATCCCCCTGGCGAACCCGCTTTCCGCCGACCAGGCGGTGATGCGCACCTGCCTCCTGCCCCTGCTCCTGGAGGCCCTGGCGCACAACGCCCGGCACCAGCAGGCAGACGCCGCCCTGTTCGAGTTGGGGCGGGTCTACCTGCCGTCCCGGCTCCCCCTCGCCGAGCTGCCCGAGGAGAGCCTGGTGCTGGCGCTGGCGGCGGCCGGCCGCGTGGAGGAGCCGCACTGGCAGGGGCCGCCGCGCGAGGCCGACTTCTACTACCTCAAGGGCGTCGTCGAAGCCATCGGGGAGCGGCTGGGGCTGGCGGGGCGCCTCGCGTTCGAGCGGGCCGCGTTGCCGGGGTTCCACCCGGGCAGGACCGCCCGCGTACTCCTGTGCCGGCCGGCTGGCGAGCCGGTGGAGGTGGGCGTGGTGGGCGAGGTGCACCCCGACGTGGCCGAGGCTTTCGACCTCCCCGGCCGCGCCTGTGCCGCGGAACTGGACTTCTCCGCCCTCCTCGCGGGCGCCGACCCGGTGCGGACGTACCAGCAGTTGCCGCGCTACCCTGCCGTGGATCGCGACCTGGCTTTCATCCTGCGCGACGACGTCCCGGCGGCGCGGGCCGAGGAGGTCATCCGGGTAGCGGGTGGCGACATGCTGGAGAAGGTTACCCTTTTCGACGTGTACCGGGGGGCCGGCATCCCGCCGGGACACCGCAGCCTAGCCTATACGCTGGTCTACCGGGCGCCGGACCGCACCCTGACCGATGCGGAGGTGGACGCCGCCCACGACCGCGTCCGCCAGAGGCTGGGCGAGGAACTGGGGGCCCGGTTGCGCTCCTGAGACTCTTCCCCGCGGGGTGGGAGGCATGTTCCAGAACATCGGCCCGTTGGAGCTGGTGATCATCCTGGCGGTGGCCCTGATGGTCTTCGGACCGTCCAAGCTCCCGGAACTGGGCCGGGCCCTGGGGCGGGGCCTGCGGGAGTTCCGCCGCGCCGCGCGCGAGATCTCCGAGGACCTGGACAAGGCGGTGCAGGCCGAGGAGGACCATCCTGACGATGAGCCGGGCCAGCGCCGGAGCGACCGGCGCGGGGATGGCGGCCGGGCCCCCGGCGGGGCCGGTTTCTGAAGCCGTGTGACCGGTTCGTGCGCCAGGGTGGGGGGGCCGGGAGGCGGTGAGCATGCGTAACCGGCAGGTAGCCGACGTCCTGCGCGAGATCGCCGATCTCCTGGAGATCCTAGGTCCGGAGGCCGCCAAGGCGCCGGCCTACCGCCGCGCGGCCCAAGCCCTCGAGAACCTGCCTCGGGACGTGGATGAGGTGCGCCGGGAGGGCCGGCTGGGTGACGTCCCGGGGATCGGGCCCCGCCTCCTGCGCAAGGTGGAGGAGATCCTCGACACCGGCACCTGCGCGGCGCTGGAGCGGCTTCGGCGGCAGGTGCCGGCGGGGGTGCTGGAGCTGCTGCAGGTGCCCGGCGTCGGACCCCGGACGGCGGGCATCCTTTTCCGCCAGCTCGGCGTCGCGTCCCTGGAGGATCTGGAGCGCGCGGCGCGGGCGGGGCGGATCAGAGAGCTCCCCGGTTTCGGCGCGCGCAGGGAACAGGCCATTCTGCGCGGCCTCCTGTTTGTCCAGGAAAGCGGGCGCCGTTTTCTCCTGAGCTGGGGGATCTCTCGGGCCCAGGAGGTCCTGGCGGCGGTGCGCGGCCTGCCCGGCGTGGTGCGGGCGGAGGCGGCGGGGAGCCTGCGGCGGCGGTGTCAGACGGTCGGCGACCTGGACATCGTCGTCGCCGCCGAGCGCCCGGCCGAGATCGCCGAGCGGCTGGCGCGGCTGCCAGGTGCGGAGGAGGTCCTGGCAGCGGGGGAAGCCAGGGTCTCGGTCCGGTTGGCGATCGGGATGCGCGTGGACTTCCTCGTCGTCCCTCCGCCGTCTTTCGCCGCGGCGCTCGTCCACTTCACCGGTTCGCCCGCTCACAACGTGCGGCTGCGCGCCCTGGCGCGGGCGCGCGGTTGCCGACTGAACGAGTACGGCCTCTTCCCCCTGGAGGAGGGGGAGTCTCCCCGGGGGGATGGCCGGCCCATGTATCCGGAGAGCGAGGAGAGCCTCTACCGCTGGCTGGGACTGTCTTTTATCCCGCCGGAACTGCGCGAGGACGCCGGGGAGATCGAGGCCGCCGCCGCGGGCCGCCTGCCCGTCCTCCTGGAGCTCGGCGACATCCGGGGCGATCTGCACGTTCACACCCAGTGGAGCGACGGCCTGGATTCCATAACGGCCATGGCGGAGGCGGCGCGCGCGCTCGGTTACGAATACATGGCGGTCTCGGACCATTCCCAGTCCCTGGCGGTGGCACGGGGCCTTGACGTGGGACGGCTGCGCGAGCAGTGGGATA
>JBBITQ010000002.1:9809-25316 GCA_037440685.1 Clostridiales bacterium | reverse complement strand
AGAGGACGCGGCTGCGGCGCTCCAGGCCGTACGCGCGTATGATGCCGCGCGCCCAGGCATAGTCGGCCGCGTCGCCCACCACGAACTTCACCTCGTCGACCGGGCGCAACCGCTCCAGGTTGCGCAGGTCCATGCGGCCGGTTTCCCCGGAGGACGGGCACTTCACGTCGAGTACCCAACGGTGGGCGGGGTGCAGGCGCCACCTGCCCACGTCGATGGCGCCGCTGGTCTCGATCGACAGCTCGTAAGGGGCGAGGAGGTCGATGAGCTGCTGCACCTCCTCCGCCGGCTGCAAGAGCGGCTCCCCGCCGGTGAGGCAGAAGCGCCGGCACCCGAAAGCCGTCGCCTGGGAGAAGACCTCCTCCACGGTCATGGCCGTGCCGCCGTGACGGGCGTAGGCGGTGTCGCAATAGGAACAGCGGAGGTGGCAGCCGGCGGTGCGGATGAAGACGGTGGGCAAGCCGGCACTGGAGGACTCGCCCTGAAGGGAGAAAAAGATCTCACTGACCAGCACTGCCCCGCCCCGCCTCCCAGTCGGCGCGCGTGAGGATCGCCGCCGAGGTGGGGGTCTCCCAGAGGACCACCCGTTCCAGCCGCACCTCTGGCCAGCGGGGCGCCACCTCGCGGTGCCAGCGCTCGAAGAACCAGACGACCAGGTTCTCGGCCGTGGTGTTCATCGGGACCGTCTCGTTGAGGCAGCGGTGATCCAGGAACGGCTCGACGAACACCGCCTCGACCACCTGCTTGAGGTCCTTGAAGTCCACGACTATGCCGCGGCGGTCACGCGGCCCCTTCACCGTCACTTCTAGCCGGTACGTGTGACCGTGGAGCGAAGCGCACTTGCCCTCGTAGTCCTCCAGCCAGTGCGCGGCCTCGAACTCGAACACCTTGGTCACTGCCACCTGGACGGTCATACGGGGATCCGGAACCTCGCTTCGCAGGAGGAGTGGAAGAGCATCCCCGCCAAGCATATAGCACGCACGCGGCCCATGGCAATGACCCCGGGGAAGCAGACGGGGGCCGGTCGGCCCCCGTCTGAGCCCGATCGGCACAACGCCGCGTTTCAACCCGCGTAGGCGTACTTGCGCCGGTTGTACTCCTTGACACCCTCGATGGCGGCCTCCATCCCCGGATCGCCCTTCTGCCAGTTGGCGGGGCAGACCTCACCGTGGGCTTCCGTGAACTGCAGGGCGTCCAACACCCGCAGCACCTCGTCCACGTTGCGGCCGAGCGGGAGGTCGTTGACCATCATGCTGCGCACGATGCCCTCCCGGTCGATGATGAAGACGCCGCGCAGGGCAACCGATGGCTTGTCCAGCAGCACGCCGTACGCCCGCGAGATGCTCTTGTCGAGATCGGACACGAGCGGATAGGGGATATCCCCGATGCCGCCCTCGGCCCGCGGCGTGCGCCGCCAGGCGAGGTGGGAGTGGACGCTGTCGACCGACACGCCCAGCACCTCGCAGTTGCGGCTGCGGAACTCGTCGATGCGGTCGGCGAAGGCCTCGATCTCGGTGGGGCAAACAAAGGTGAAGTCCAGCGGATAGAAGAACAGAACCACGTATTTCCCACGATAGTCCTGCAGGCTGATCTCCTTGACGCTGCCGTCGGCCATGACAGCCTCGGCCGTGAAGTCCGGCGCCGGTTTCTGAATCTGCACCATCCGGTCCTCAACCTCCTCTGAGCTTGCTCCTAACGGCTTGCCGGCGACGCGGAACCGCCGCCATCACCCCCTTCCAGGCACACGGGGCAACGGCCGTTGAAGACCACCCGCACCCCCGATACCTCATAGCCCCGGCGGCGGTCCGGCGGCAGGACGTCAGCGGCCAGCCGCCAGTCCACGTCCTCCACGCGCCCGCACACCTCGCAGACCAGGTGGGCATGCTCGGAAGTGTTGGGATCGTAGCGCATCCGGCCGTTGCCGAGATCCAGGGCCAGGATCTCCCCCAGCGCCACCAACTCCTCCAAGACCCTGTAGACGGTGGCTGCGGAGACGAACGGGAAGTCGCGCCGCACCCTCTCCACCACGGCTGCCGCCGTAGGATGGGTGGCGTCGCCCACCAACGCGCGCATCACGGCCAGACGCTGGGGCGTGATCTTGTACCCCCGGGAGCGGTAAGCGGCGACCGCATCGTCAAACCGCATCTGCCATCCCCAGCCTTGCTGCAGGAAGCTTTACTAGCTAATACTAATTTTTATGCATTGGCAGGCCCGGCTGTCAACCTCAATCCAACTCGAGAACAGCATGACCCACGAAGAGGGCGAGGCCCAGGAGCGCGAAAGTAACCCTCTGGGCATGGAGCAGGAACAGGCTGCGCCGCGCCGGCCGGGACAGCTCCTGCCGCCGCATCAGGAAACCGCCCGCCGTCTCGTAGAACATGAGGCCGAGGCCCAGCCACAACCAGGGGTTGCTCTCACCCGCGCCAGGGCATGGACGGTGCCCAGCCCGACCGCCATCAGGCCGGCGACGATGTGAACCTGCAGCGCCAGGGGCAGGGGTATGAGACGCAAGATGGGCAGTTGGGGCCGCAACCACTTGTACGGCACATAAGCCGCGTTGGCGGCCAGGGCCAGAAGGGCGCCCTTGCCCATCGCCTCCGACAGCTCCCCTCCGAACCCCTCGCCCTCCCCCTCGTCCCTCTCCCGCCCGAGAAAACCGTCCCCCGCGATCCCTTCGGCGCGGGCGGGGAACGAGATGGCGGCGACGCCCGCGAAAAAAGCGATCAGCACTAAAAGCGCGACCCAATGCCGGCTGTTCACCCCTGAAGACACCTCCACCTCGACTGGATCAAAATCGGGCGCGGGCGTACTGCGCCGGCCACCGGACATCAGCCCCCAGGGCGCGGGCCGCGTACAGGGGCCAGTGAGGATGGCGGAGCAGTTCGCGCCCGAGGGCCACCATGTCCGCCTGACCGGAGCGCAGGACCTGCTCGGCCTGCTCCGGCGCGGTGATCAGCCCCACCGCGCAGGTGGGAACGCCCGCCCCGCACCGGATACGCTCCGCAAACCGCACCTGGTAGCCCGGACCGACCGGGATCTCCGCGGGGACCAACCCGCCCGAGCTCACATCCACCAAGTCCACGCCGGCCTGGCGGAAGGACCTCGCCATCTCCACCATCTCCTCGACCGTCAGCCCGCCGGCGGCGTAGTCGCTGGCAGACACGCGGATGAAGAGCGGCCGGTCCTCCGGCCACGCGGAGCGCACGGCGGCGATGACCGCGAGGGGCAGGCGCAGGCGGTTGGGCAGGGAGCCACCATACTCGTCCTCGCGGCGGTTGGCGAGGGGTGAGAGGAATTCGTGCAGGAGATAGCCGTGAGCAGCATGGATCTCCAGCACGTCAAAGCCCGCCCATAGCGCCCGCTCCGCGGCACGGCGGAAGGACTCGACCACCCTGGCGACCTCCCCGGCCGTCAGCTCCGCTGGCACGGCCCAGCCCTCGGCGAAAGGCAGCGGGCTTGGCCCCACCGGCTGCTCCGGCCCCCGACCTTTCCGGTCGCTCCAGGCTTTCCGGCCCGCGTGAGCGATCTGGACCCCCACCCGCGCCCCCTGGGCCTGGCAGAAGCGCACGACGCGGGCCAGACCGTCCACCTGGCCGTCGTCCCACAACCCGAGGTCGCGATCGCTGATCCGGCCGCGGCTCTCCACGGCCGTAGCCTCCAGCATGACCAGCCCCGCGCCGCCAGCCGCCCGCGCCCCGTAGTGGACCAGGTGCCAGTCGGTGGCCCGGCCATCCGCGGCGGCGCTATACTGGCACATGGGCGACATCACGATCCGGTTCGGGAATGTCACGCCTCTGAGCCTGAAGGACTCGAAGAGCATCGCCAAGGTCGCCACCCCCCATCCCGTTCCATTCGATCCCCGGATAGGGTTCCCTGCCGGCGGACGGCAGGGATGGCGTGTCAAGATGCCAAGTGCCTGCCACGTTCTTTCGATTTGAACATCGGCGCCCCAGCAGTTATGATGAAAACTGAATGTAAGCAGAAAACAGGCGATCGATAGGAGGAGCGAACGTGGGCAAGCAGGGGCGCAGACCGGCCAGCGGCAAACCCGGGAACCGGGGAAACAAGCATCTCCTGTGGTTCGGCATCGCTACGGGGTTGGTCCTGGCCGTGGGCATGATCGCCCTGAGTCTATCCGGACCGCGGCAATCCGGAGCCGGTTCCGCCTCCGTCAGCAATGACGCCTCGGGAACGGAGCGCACGGCCAAGGGCGATCCCAACGCCCCAGTGATCATCACCATGTACTCCGACTTCCAGTGCCCGTACTGCGCGCAGGCGGCCGAGATGCTGAAGCAGGTAGAGAAGGATTACATCGCCAAGGGCAAGGTCTACCTCATCTACCGCCACTTCGCGTTCATTGGCAAGGAATCGGTGGAGGCGGCGGAAGCGGCCGAGTGCGCCGCCGATCAGGGTAAGTTCTGGGCTTATCACGACAAGCTGTTCGCCAACCAAGCCGGCGAGAACAAGGGCGCCTTCCGCCCCGAAAGGCTGAAGAAGTTCGCACAGGACCTCAAGCTTGACATGAAGGCTTTCAACGCCTGCTTCGACAGCCACAAGTACCGGAACCAGATCGAGGCCGAAAGGGAGCAGGCGAAGGGGATCGGGGTGCAGACGACCCCCACGTTCCTGGTCAACGGCCAGATGGTGCTGGGAGCCTATCCTTACCAGCAATTCCGCCAGATCATCGAGGATCAGTTGGCGAGGGCGCAGTGAGCGTGGCAAGGGCTCTGGTGGGTTTGAGCGCCATGGGGGTGGCCGTCTCCGGCTACCTCACGTGGCATCGGATCACCAACACTCAACTCTGGTGCGCCGGCTTCGGCTCGTGCGACCTGGTCAACGCCAGCCGCTACGCCAAGCTGGCGGGCATCCCGGTGGCGTACCTGGGCCTGGGCATGTATCTGACTTTGCTGGCTCTGAGCCTATGGGCGGCCGCGCGCGCCCAGGAGCCGCCGCTTGCCGCAACGCTGGGCATCTTCGTCCTGTCCATGAGCGGGTTCCTCTTCTCCCTCTACCTCACAGGGATCGAGCTCTTCGTCCTGCACGCGGTCTGCGCCTGGTGCGTCGCTTCCTTCCTGATCATAACGGCGATCTTCGCCCTGGCGGCGGTCAATCTGGCCCAGCAAGCGAAAGTGACGGCCCGCGGGGAAGGCTGACAGGGGAGAGGCCCGTTGTCAGACGCCGGATCGCCCGTCCTTCTCGGGCGCATCGACTACCATCCGCCCCGTGCCGGCGAGGCGGCCGGGCTCTGGCAAGCCGCGTGCCCGGGGTTGCCTGGCGTCCGCTGCCAGGCAGCCACCTTCGAGGCCGTCCTCAGGAAACTCGCCACGGCCGTGGCGGGATGCGGGCATGACCCCTCCCGGCTGCGGCTGGAGGTCGGCGGGTTGCTGGCCATGGATCCGGCCACGGCGGCGGGCCAGGTGCACATCCGCGACACGGGTATCTCCATCCCGCACCTCCTCCGGACCATGGCGGAGGCTGGCTCCCTGGAAGGCGTCCTGGAGCACTTCCCGATCATCGGGCGGGCAGAGGCGACCGCCGCCCTCCGCTTCGCGGCCGCCGTGCTGGACAACGTCCGACTTCCCCTGGCAGCCGCCGCCGGACCGCTGAAGCCGCAGGAAGGAGAGGGGGGAATCAGCCCCGCTCCACCGGAAGCTGATGGTTGAGCCATGCGACCATGCCGCCGCGCAGGTTGAACACCCTCCCGAAGCCCTGTGCCCGCAGGGTCTCCGCCGCTCGGGCGCTGCGTTGCCCGATGTGGCAGACGACGATCGTCTCGCGGTCCCGGTCCAGATCCCCCAGCCGTTCCGGGAGGTTCTGAAGCGGGATGAGCACCGCGCCCGGGATGTGCGCCCGCTGATACTCCCCGGGCTCGCGCACGTCGACGACCTGCACATCGCCGCGAAGAATGTGTTCGGCGGCCTCGCGGGCGGAGAGCTCGCCGGTCTCCTGACCGCCTCCGGCTGTCTGCGCCGCGTCGGTTCGCGCGGTGCCCGCCCCACCCCCCGCCTGGGCCGGCGCCGGCACGCCGCAGAACTCGTGGTAGTCGATGAGCTCGGTGATCGTGGGGTTGTCGCCGCACACCGGGCACTCGGGATCGCGGCGCCACCGCAGCGTGCGGTAGACGCCGTTCAGGCCGTCGAAGAGGATCAACCGCCCGTGCAGCGTCTCCCCGATCCCCAGGATCACCTTGATGGCCTCGAGCGCTTGCAACGTCCCCATATGCCCGGCGAGGGCACCGATGATGCCTGCCTCGGCACAGCTCGGCACGAGACCGGGCGGGGGCGGCGACGGATACAGGCAGCGGTAGCAGCCCTTGCCGGGCAGGAACACGGTGGCCTGCCCCTCGAATTTGAGGATGCTAGCATCGACCAGGGGCTTGCCCAGGAAGACGCAGGCGTCGTTCACGAGATAACGGGTGGCGAAGTTGTCGCACCCGTTCACCACGAGATCGTACTGCTCGATGATGTCCAGGGCGTTCTCCCGGGACAGGACGGTCTGGTGGGGCACCACCCGCACGTCTGGGTTGAGGTCCTCGAGGTGGCGGCGGGCCGACTGCACCTTCGGCCGCCCCTGGTCATGGTCGAAGTGCAGAATCTGCCGGTGCAGGTTGGACAGGTCGACCCGGTCGCCGTCCACGATGCCGATGGTACCCACCCCCGCCGCGGCCAGATAGATGGCGGAAGGGGATCCGAGCCCCCCGGCGCCCACTATCAGGACCCGGGCTTCCAGCAGCCTCCTCTGGCCCTCGACCCCCACCTGTTCCAAGAGGATCTGGCGCGAGTACCTCCCCAACTGTTCCTCCGTGAGCAACAACGCCTCCAACCCCCTATCACCGAACTGAACCGCACCGCACCCTATCGCTGACCAGGCCATTGACAGTAAGTATTGCCGTTTGGTAAGTTTACAGCGTAATCCCATGTTAGTCAATTGGGTTAATCGGAATACCGCGAAGGGGGATGACAAGGGTGGCAGGACAGGGCAGCGGCTGGTTTGACGAGGGCGACGGTTTGTTCCCGTCCCCCGATCCCGACACGCTGGTCGAGGCGGATCGTTTCGCCCGGGAGATCGAGCGGCGACGGCGCGGCGAGATCTCCGAAGAGGAGTTCCGGCGTTTCCGCCTCAACAACGGCATCTACGGCATCCGCGGCCAGAGGGACATCCAGATGATCCGGGTCAAGATCCCCTTCGGATCGCTCACCGCCCGGCAGTTGCAGCGGCTGGCGGCCATCGCCGACGACTTCTCCACCGGTAGGGGACACATCACCACGCGCCAGTGCATCCAGTTCCACTGGATCCCACTGGAGCGCATCCCCGACGTCATGAGGCAACTGGCCGAGGTGGGGCTCACCTCCCGCGAGGCGTGCGGCAACACCGTGCGCAACGTCACCGGCTGCCCGCTCGCCGGCATCTGCCGCGAGGAGGCGTTCGACATCCGCCCCTACGCCGCCGCCTTCGTGCGCCACTTCCTGCGGCACCCGGCCTACCAGAACATGCCCCGCAAGTTCAAGACCTCGTTCTCCGGCTGCGGGCGTGACTGCAGCGGCAGCGGGTTCCACGACATCGGCGCCGTGGCCGCCGTTCGCACCGAGAACGGACGGACGGTCCGCGGGTTTCGCGTCTGGGTGGGAGGGGGTTTGGGGGCCATCCCCCGGCCGGCCCACCTCCTCGAGGAGTTCACGCCGGCCGACCAGTTGCTGGTCACCGCGGAGGCCGTGATGCGCGTCTTCGACCGGCTCGGCAACCGCCAGGACCTGCACCGGGCGCGCCTCAAGTTTCTGATCGAGTCCCTGGGGATCGAGGAGTTCCGGCGCTTGGTGTTCCAGGAACGCCGCACCCTGGCGGCCGTCCGCCCCGGCGCGCCCCCGCCGCCCATCGCGCCGGTAGCGGATGAGGTGGCGGCCGCACCAGAGGCGTCGCCTGCCGTGCCGCCGCGGGCGGAAGGGAGTGAGGACTACCGCCGCTGGCTGGCCACCAACGTGGTGGCGCAGAAGCAGCCCGGTTACTATGCGGCCTACGTGACGGTACCCGGGGGTGACCTGACATCCGAGCAGATGCGCGGCCTGGCCCGCATCGCGAAACGCTACTCCAGGGGGGTGGTGCAGACCACCGCCACCCAGGACGCCCTGTTCCGCTGGGTGCGTGGGGAAGACCTGCCGGACCTGTACGCCGACCTCGCCGCGCTAGGCCTGGGGCTCCCAGGTGCGACCTGCGTCATGAACGTCACGTCCTGCCCCGGGGCGGACACCTGCAACCTGGCGGTCACCCACTCCCACCGGCTGGGCCTGGAGCTCGCGCGCCAGCTCGCTGCCAGGCCGGAGTACGGCCTGGCCGAGGACCTGAAGGGGATAGACATCAAGGTCAGCGGCTGCCCCAACTCCTGCGGCCAGCACCACATCGCCGCCATCGGGCTGTACGGCAATGCCCGCAAGGTCAACGGGCGCCAGGTGCCCTACTACCAGATCCTCCTGGGCGGCCGCCTCACCGAGGGAGAGACGGAGTTCGGCCGGCCGGTGCTGCGCGTCCCCGCGAAGCGGGCGCCGGAAGCCATCTTCCGCATCCTGGACCTGTACCGGGCGGAGCGGCGGGAGGGCGAACCGTTCCACGCATGGGTGCAGCGCCTTGCCGCAAGCGAGGGAGAGGGCGACCTGGAGGCGGCGGAGGAGTAGAATCACAGACCGGCCCGGCGGCCGGTGACGCGAGGGGGTGATGTACCATGCATACGGCGACAGAGGCAGCGCCGGCGGCGGCCGCACGCGGGCTGCGGGCGGCCGTGCGCGCGGCCCTGGCGGATCTGGCGGAACTGCCGCCCTACGAGGCCGCGCCCGACCTGTACAGCGACTGGGGCGACGATTCCGAGTTCAAGGTCTGGAAGGGACGCGGCGAATGCGCCTCCTGAGGGGCGCATCCGGCTGACCGGGGCGGCGCCACGACGACACTGGCCGGCGCCGCCCCCCTCGCCACCACGGCCAGGGCCGCGTTCCCGACGGCGGCAGCCGCATAACGGCATGCGGTCCGGGTAAACACTCCTTTTGGCGCAAAAGGAGTGGACCCGGATGTCGACTGCCCCTCATATCTCGGTGGTGCTTCCCGCCTTCAACGAAGAGGAAAACCTGGGCGCCACGCTCTCCCAGTTGCACGACTATCTCCAGCACGCCTTCCCATCTTTTGAGGTGATCGTCGTGGACGACGGCAGCACCGACGGCACCGCCAGAGTGGCCGAGGGGTGGTCCCAGCGCGACGCCCGCTATCGCCTGATCCGCCACGAGACGAACCGCGGTTACGGGGCGGCGCTGCGCAGCGACTTCGCGGCCGCGCGGGGGGAACTGGTCTTCTTCATGGACTCCGATGGGCAGTTCGACATCCGCGACCTGGATCGTTTCCTGCCCCACATCGCCGAGTACGATGGCGTCATCGGTTATCGCGTGCGGCGGCGGGATCACCTGGTGCGGCGCATAAACGCCTTCGGGTGGAACCTCATCTCCCGCACCCTGCTGGGCCTGCCCTTCCGCGACGTGGACTGCGCCTTCAAGCTCTACCACCGGCGCGTGCTGGACGCCGTCAGGATCGAATCGTCCGGGGCCATGATCAACGCGGAGATGCTGGCCAAGATCCGGAACCGCGGCTTCCGCCTCAAGGAGGTGGGCGTCAACCACTACCCGCGCCGCGCCGGCGTCCCCACCGGGGGGAACCTGCGGGTGATAGTGCGCGCCTTCCTCGAACTCGTCGCCCTGTACGGCCGGTTGCGGGCGGAGGCGGACGCCCCGACGGCGGTGCGGAGGTGATCGGATGGCACCGGAAACGGCGGCGGTGATCGCCTCCCTGCTCCTGGGAAGCGCCGGCCAGGTGCTCTTCAAGGTCGGGATGCGGGGAGCGCCAGGGGTCTGGAGCGGCCTCCTGTCGCCCCCCGTCCTGGCGGGTCTGACCTGTTACGCCCTCTCCACGTTGTTCTGGCTCCAGGCGCTGGCGCGCGTCCCCCTGGCCCTCGCCTACCCCCTCCTCAGCTTGAACTTCGTCACCGTACCACTCCTGGCCCACTTCCTGCTCCGGGAGCCGCTCTCCCCCGGCCAGGTGGCGGGAAGCGCGCTGATCATCGCGGGGGTGTGGGCGCTCTCCCGGTACTGATCAGGCGATCCAGTTCCACGTGGCGAACAGCAGGAAGAAGAGCGCCTGGAGCATGGGGAAAGCGATGAGCACGGCGCAGTCGACGCCGGGGCGCTCCCCCAGTAGGGCCAGGCTGACGAAACCCGGGAAGAGCACGGCCATGTAGCGCCACATGCTGGGCAGGGGCGTCATGGAGTGAAGGGCGGGCGCGGCAAGCGGGAAATACAGACCGCCGGCGAGGAAGATGAGGAAGCTGTACGGCAGGCGCCGCCGCCAGGCGGAGACGAGCAGGAGGGCGAAGAGCGCCCACCCCGCCAGGTCCAGGGCGCTGTACAGGCGCCGGTAGGGCGGCCGGTAGGCGTTGTGGTAGCGTCCGGGGCGATCGGGTTTGGGCGGCGGCTCCGCGATCACGTTGGCCACCGCCTGCCGGAGCCCCGCCCAGGGGTAGTTGACCGCCCGCCCCCAGCGATGCTCCGCATCCACGTAAGCCAGCGGGTTGCCCGTCGTCTTGAAGAGGTAACCCATGTACAGGCCAAGGCCGAGGGGGATGAGGAGGAGCCAGGCCGCGCGCGCCCCCGCGAGGCCGGGGAGGCGGCGGAGTGGCGGGAGGGCGCGGAAGGGCTCGCCCGGAGCCAGGGGCAGGAGGCCGCGCCGGGCGAGATACTCCCAAGCCAGCGGGATGAACAGGAACACCCCCAGGTTGCGGGTCAGGGCCGCGCCCATGCCGCAGAGGCCGGCCAGGGCCCAGCGCTGGCGCGCCGCCCACAAGTAGGCACCCACGGCGAGCCCGAAGAAGAGCCCTTCCGTGTACAGGGCCGAGAAGTAGAATCCGGCCGGGAAGAGGATGAGATAGGTGGCCGCGCGGACGGCCGCGTCCCTCCCCCATCGCTCGGCGACCAGCGTGTAGAAGGCGGCGAGGCCGGCGAGGAACCCCGCGTTGGCGATGGCGAGCCCCGCCAGGTAGAACTGGCCCCCGAGGAGGGGCGCCAGGTAGCGGATGGAAAGGGGGTAAAGCGGGAAGAAGGCCTGGGGCATGGGCAGGCCGTTCCGCAGCCAGTAACCGCGCCGGGCGATCTCCAGGAACCACTGGGAGTCCCACCGGATCCATATCTCGAGGAGCCCGGGCGCCTCCGGCATGGGCCACGGCTGCGGAGGCACGCCGCCCGGCACGCGCCAAAGGGCCACCCAGCCCACGACCTCGAGGGCCAGGCGGCTCACCGCGAAGGTCAGGAGGACGGCCTTGAACCCTGGATCGCGCCACAAACCCTTCACGCATTGGGATTCTTACCTTCTACCGCCTCCGGTTATGCGTCGCGGATCCCCGCCTCACCTTACCGTCACCACCCAGGGCCCCGGCAGGGAGACGGGCTCCCCGTTCAGCACGCCGCTAAGATCGCGGAGCACCACACGCAACGCTCCAAAACGAGCGGGCAGGGGATTGAACACCGCCTCGCCCCGGACCCCGCTCGCGTCGCCGGAGTAGGCCAGCTCGAGGTCGCTCTCGCCGGGAGCGCCATCGCGCTCGAGAGTCAGGCGGAAAGCGGCCGGGGCCCCGAGGCCGGGTATGCGGAAGAGGACGCGGGTCTCCCGGGCGCTCCAGGATACCCTCTCGACGACGAAGTCCACCCCGTCACGGGAAACCCGGAACTCGCCGGCGCGCGTGCCGGCCGCCGCCTCGCCCTCTCTGACCAGGAACAAGCGGGTCGGGGAACGGAAGGCATACTCAGTGGCGCCGCCCGCCCCGCCTTCCTCCGTCGCCACGAGCCCCTTGACGGAAACGCCGTACCAGCCCGGGACATCCGGCGCTCGGACCGTCGTCTCCGCCACCAATTCCTCGCCGGGGCGCAGCCGCCGGCCCCTCAGGGCGGCCAGGGATCCCTGCCGCCTCTCCTCCCCCGGCCTGCCCGCCGCCGCCACCACCATCTCCGCCGCCTCCCCGCCTAGCACGACTTCGTGCTGCCCCTCGTTGCGCACCAGCAGTCGCAACCCCACGGCGGCGCCGGGGGCAAACTCGTCCCCGCCGCCGGCCAGGGTCACCGCGCCGCGCAAAGCACCGGTACCCGGCAGCTTCCTCACCGGCCCGCCATCGGCTGCCGGCTCGCTCTGGAGCGCAGCGTACGCCCCTTCCCCCTTCTGCAAGGCGGTCTCGCGCGGCGCGGCTCCGGCAGCCATCTGGTCTTGGGCGCCGCTCGCCGGGGCAGGCTGCTGCAGAGCGACTCGAGGGCTCGCCTCCGTGGCGGCCTGGGGACGCGACGCGTAGGGCGGGGACCAGCGCGCCGTCACCGCCAGCACCAGCACCGCCACCGCCCCTGCGGCCGCGGCCGCCGCCCAGATCCAGCCCGTGAACCGGCGCCCCGGGGAAACGTCAGGCGCGCCAGCCGCCAGCCGCTTCCGCACCCCGGCCCGCAGGCCCTCGTGAAACTCCAGCCCCGCGAAGAGGGCGGCGTCGGCCTCAGCGCGTAGCGACTCGGCCAGCCGCGCGCCCTCCGCCGCGTCGGCGCCTCCAGAGCGTCCGCTGCGATCATCGGCCATCACACCAGCCCTCCCTTCCCAGGACCGCTTTGATGCGATCACGGCCCCTATGGAGCCGGCTGCGCACCGTCCCCTCGGGGCAATCCAGGATGCGGGCGATCTCCGCCGTTCCCAGTCCGAAGTAGTAATACAGGAAGACGGTCTCCCGCAGGTCCGGGGGCAAGGCCATGATGCTCCCCAAGACCCGCCCGCGCTCCAGGCGGGCGATGGCCGCCTCCTCGGGATCGCTGTCCCGGCCAGGTGGTTCCCCGGGATCCGCCGCCGGCACCTCCCGCCACCGTCGGCGCCGCAGCTCGCCCCGGCAGACGTTCACGGTGATGCGCGCCAGCCAGGTCTTGACGGAACTCATCCCGCGGAAGGCCGGCCATCCCCGGAAGGCACGGACGAACACCTCCTGGCTCGCGTCCTCCGCCCAGTGACGGTCCCGCAGGTAGAAGAAGGCCAGGCGCAGCACCATCGTGCCGAAGGCGTCCATCATCATCTCCAGCGCCCGGTCGGCCTCCGCCGGCCAGTCGGCAGCACCCGGCACATCCCCCAAAGGCTCCGCCCCGAAGACGGCAGGCACCCCCCTCGCGCCTCCAGGCGCCCAAACGGATAGACGAGACGCGCACGATTTCCGCTCCCGAGATTCTCCTGGCAAAACGGTATTCCTTCCTGTATCCTCGTCCCAGCAGGTTTCGCCAAAGACTGACATATCTCTGAGAAGAGCGCCGGCGGTGCCGTCAATTCCCTGAAGGAGCCAGGGCTCGGGAACGGAATTCACTCTTTGCAAACGGTGGGGAGGACGAGAGCAAGGATGACAGTGCCGCAAGTGCCTGACCAGACCCCTTCTCCCCCGCGGTTCGTCCTCCCCATGGCGGCGATGTTCATCACCCTGGCCGTTCTGACCGGCGCCATAGCCGGCGGGCTGAGCGTGAAGCACCGCGCTCACGAGAAGCCGATCGCCCAGGCGCAGGGGAGCGCGCCTCCCCGGCCAACCGGCACCGGCAAACGGGCCGAGCCCGCCTCTCCCACCGGCACCGCCACCCCGATGCGCGGGGGCGAGGTTACCCCGGCACCGGCAACCGCGCCGGGCGCCGGCGATAACCCCAGCGCCAACAGGGCGCGTTCCCCGGTGGCCGACCGGGTGCGCGGCCTCTACCTCACCGGCTACACGGCGGGCAGCGACCGCTTCTTCGAACTCTTGGAATACGCCAAGGCGTCGGGGCTGAATGCCTTCGTCATCGACGCCAAGGATGACGACGGACTGATCACCTTCCAGACGGACATCCCGCTGGCGGCCGAGATCGGCTCGAACTCCCACAAGATCCGCGACGTCGCCGAACGCGTCAAGATCCTGAAAGAGAACGGGATCTACGCCATCGCCCGCATCGTGGTCTTCTGCGACCCCCTCCTGTCTCGCAAGAGACCGGAGTGGGCGATCACCGTCAACGGCCAGCTCTTCCGCGACCGGCGGCGCCTGAGCTGGACCAGCCCCTACCGGAAGGAGGTCTGGGAGTACAACGTCGCCATCGCCAAGGCGGCGGTGCGGGCCGGGTTCCAGGAGATCCAGTTCGACTACGTCCGCCTGCCCGAGAAGGACATCCCCGGCTTCACCGACGGCGTGAGCCGCGAGCGGCGCGTGGCCGCCATCAGCGGCTTCCTGGACTACGCCCGGGAGGAGCTCAAACCCCTGGGGGTGATCGTCTCCGCGGACGTCTTCGGCCTCACCACCACCGTCACCGACGACATGAAGATCGGCCAGGAGTACGCCGAGGTGGCCAAGCGGGTGGACTACATCTCGGCCATGGTCTACCCGTCCCACTACTCCCCGGGCAACTTCGGCCTGGCCAACCCCAACGCCCGTCCTTACGAGACGGTGTTCAACTCCCTGATGCAGGGACGGGCCAAGGTGCCCGACCTGCCGATCACGGTCCACCGCCCGTGGATCCAGGACTTCTCCCTCGGCTACCGCTACGGCAAGGCCGAAGTGGAGGCCCAGATCAGGGCGCTGGCCGACGCCGGCATCCGGTCGTTCCTCCTGTGGAACCCCAACAACGTCTACACCCGCGGCGTCGACTACTCCCTGATCGACCGCGGCCCGAAAGAGCCGCCCCCGCTCCCCGCGCCGCCCAAGCCGGCGGAAACCCCGGCGGCGTCCTCCAGACCGGCGCCGCAGGCGGCCCCGAGTGCGGCTGCCGGGTCGCCGCCGCCCAACGAGCTCGGCCAGATCATGGTGCTGGAATACCACGTCATCGGACCCAAGGAGGAGCGCTGGACGCGCACCCCGGCCAACTTCCGCCGCGACCTGGAGGAGCTGTACCGGCGCGGCTACCGCCCGGTGAACGTATCCGACCTCGTGGAGGGGCGGATCGACGTCCCGGCCGGGTACACGCCGGTGGCGCTCACCTTCGACGACGGCACGGAAGGGCAGTTCCGCTACATCCAGAAGGACGGGCAAAGGGTGATCGACCCCGACTCGGCCGTGGGGATTCTGCTCGACTTCCACCGGAAGCACCCCGACTGGCCGCTCAAGGCCACCTTCTACGTCAACGACAACCCCTTCGAGCAGCGGGACTCCTGGCAGGACAAGATCCGGTTCCTGGTGGAGCAGGGCTTCGAGGTGGGGAACCACACGCTCACCCACGCCAACCTCGGCAAGTTGGACGCCGCCGGAACGGCCCGGGAAGTGGGGAGCCTGCAGAAACTCCTGCGCCAGGCCGTGCCGGGGCTCGACACGGTCACCCTCGCCCTCCCTTACGGGACCTTCCCCCGCGAACCGGAGGCGGTGCGCCACGGCTCATACCAGGGGATGGCATACGACATCAAAGGCTTTCTCCTGGTGGGCGCCAACCCGGCCCCCTCCCCCTTCAGCAGGCGGTTCGACCCCTGGCG
>JBBITQ010000002.1:3864-9799 GCA_037440685.1 Clostridiales bacterium | reverse complement strand
TGCAAGCCGTGGACAGCAAGTACGACAGCGCCACCAACATCGACCGCTGGCTGGCCTACTTCGATGAGAAGCCGGAACGCCGTTTCGTCTCCGACGGCAACCCGAACACCATCACCGTCCCCGCCGGCAGCGAGGGCGACGTCCGTCCCGGCGCCGGCCGCGTGGTGACGCACTGAACCGGGTCCATACCGCGCTCACGGCCGGCCCACGAGCGCCAGGAGCGCCGTTGTCGGGTAAATGGCTACCCCACATCTTGCTTCGCCTCTCGCATCGGGACATCGAGGTAGCGCCTGCCGTCCGCCCCGTAGAGTTCGACGTGCATGCCGGGGACCGGGCGGTAGTCGCGCCCGTCATCGGTGACGTGGAGGGGTGACGAAGCGGGAGGCGCCGGGGAGGACCCCCACGGCCTTCTCGTTCTCCCTGATCCCCAGCCCAAAGGCCAGGGCCAGCGCGCACCAGAAGACCCCCCAGCGCCTCATCACCGCCCCCCTCGCTGCCATTATATTACCTGTCACCCTATATTCCCTTGCCGTGGGGTGTTAGACTGCTGACTGAGGTGAATCCGCCCGTGAAGCCCAGCGCCCCTCGCCGCCTGGCGCACACCCTGGCCTTGGCTGCCGTCCTTCTCCAGGTGGCCGGCGCCCATCCCCTACCGCCGGCGAGCGCGGCCGCCGCGCGGCAAGTGATCGTCCTCCGGCTGGAGGGCGCCATCGACCCCGCCGCCTCCCGTTACGTCATAAACGGTGTCTCGCGGGCGGAGCGGGAAGGGGCTGAAGCCGTGGTCATAGAGCTGGACACCCCCGGCGGGCTGGACAGCGCCATGCGCGACATCGTCAAGGCATTCCTCGGGGCGCGCCTGCCGGTAGTCGTGTACGTGGCGCTTGAAGGGGCGCGGGCGGCCTCGGCCGGGGTCTTCGTCGCCTACGCCGCCCACGTGGCCGCCATGACCCCGGGGACGAACATCGGCGCCGCCCATCCCATCGGCCTTGGCAGCCAGGGTTTGGGCACGGTTGAGGAAAAGGTGGTGAACGACGCCGCCGCCTTCCTGCGCTCCATCGCCCGCCGGCGCGGCCGGGACGAGGCCTTCGCCGAGGAGGCGGTGCGGCGGAGCGCCTCCATCACCGCCGAGGAGGCCGCGCAGCGCCACGTCGTCGACCTGGTCGCGCCGGACCTGGCCACCCTGTTGGAGAGGATCGACGGGCGGCGCGTGGAGACGGCTGCCGGCTCCCACACCCTGCACACCCGTGGCGCGCCGATCACCGTGAGGGAGATGGGCTTCCGCCAGCGCCTCCTGCACACCCTGGCCGACCCCAACCTCGCCTACCTGCTGCTCATCCTGGGCTTCTACGGCATCCTCTTCGAGCTCGCCAGCCCCGGGATCGGGTTTGCCGGCATCGGCGGCGCCATCAGCATGATCCTGGGGCTGTACGCCCTCCAGGCCGTCGGCACGAACTGGGCCGGGCTGGCGCTGGTGGCGCTGGCCTTCGCCCTCTTCGCCGTCGACATCTTCGCCCCCACCCACGGGGCGCTGACGGCGGGAGGCGTGCTGGCCCTGCTCCTGGGGTCGCTCTTGCTCGCGGAGACGCCGGGAGGTCGAGCCGTCTCCATCTGGCTGATCGTCCCCACGGTGCTGGTGACCGGAGCGCTGGCCTTCCTCGTCCTGCGGGCGGGGCTCGGAGCGCAGCGGCGGCCGGTGACCACGGGAGCCGAAGGGCTTGTGGGGGCCACCGGCACGAGCAGGACACCGCTCGACCCGGAAGGGATGGTGGTCATCCATGGCGAACTCTGGAAGGCCCGGACGGACGCCGGCCCGATCGCGGCCGGCACCAGGGTGCGGGTCGTGGCGGTGGAAGGGCTGACCCTCCACGTGCGCCCCGCGGCCGCGGACAGAGCGGGCCGCGGCCCCGACCAGGAAACCTGATCGAACCGGGATCTCCCCTCAAGGAGGCTGAGCATATGGATTTCCTGTTGTCGTTCGTGCCGCTGATCCTGGTGGCGGGCGCCTTCCTGGCGGCCGCCGTCAGGGTGCTGCGCGAGTACGAGCGGGCGGTGGTCTTCCGGCTGGGACGCCTGGCGGGCACCCGCGGACCAGGCCTGATCATCCTCATCCCCATCGTCGACCACATGGTCAAGGTGGACCTGCGCACGATCACCATGGAGGTGCAGCCGCAGGAGGTGATCACCCGCGACAATGTGCCGGCGCGAGTGGACGCCGTCGTCTACTTCCGCGTGGTCGACGCCGCGCGCTCCGTGGTGGAAGTGGAGAACTACCGCTACGCCACGTCCCAGATAGCCCGCACCACCTTGCGCAGCGTCATCGGCCAGGTGGAGCTGGACGACCTCCTGGCCCGGCGCGAGCAGGTCAACCAGCGCATCCAGCAGATCGTGGACGAGCAGACGGAACCCTGGGGGATCAAGGTGGTCGCGGTGGAGATCAAGGACGTGGAGCTGCCTGAGGAGATGAAACGCGCCATGGCCCGCCAGGCGGAGGCCGAACGGGAGCGCCGATCCAAGATCATCCGCGCCGAGGGCGAGTTCCAGGCCTCGGAGAAGCTGCGGGACGCCGCCGCGGTGGTGGGCCAGCACCCGGTGGCCCTGCAGCTCCGCTACCTGCAGACGCTGGCGGAGATCGCCGCGGAGCGCAACTCCACCATCATCTTCCCCGTGCCCATCGACCTGCGGAAGACGTTCCTGCGCTCCGATGACGCCCCCGGCGCGCCATGACGTGATCGGAGCAGGCGAAGCCACCTACGTTGCCAGGGCAGCAATTGTCGTTTTTTGTCGGAAATTTTTGCACTTCTCGATGCGGGTAATAAGCAGGAGCCTCCTCCAGGGCGTTGAATGGTTCTACTTACCTCGCCGTTTCTGACAATTTCTGCATATGAGGGGGTGGACGCCAGGGGTCCCGGGCTGCCACGTCACACCATACGGAGGTGACCTATGGTCTATCGCCGCCAACTCATCGCTGCCACCGATCGTCAGGAGTTGTCGGAAGAAGGCACGGTATACCACCTGCGCTACGGTCTGTATCAGGAGACGACGCCCACAGGAGGCCAGTTCTACGCCATCGCCTGCCACCTGTCGGCCTGGAGGGGGAAGTCCCTGGTCCGTGAGGACTGGGACATCGCCGGCGGGCTCGGGGCAGACGCACGTTCAGCGGAGGTCGTCTACCGCACCGTGGCCGGCGCGCGGGACCCGGTCTTCCCCAGCCACCTGGCTGACATAGTCCGCGAGCAGGCCGAATTGGTCCTCAGCCGGGATCTGGGACGTGCGGAGGTGCGTCGCCCGAAAGAGGCCGCCACGTCGGCCCAGCATGGTTATGCAGTAAAGCTCCCCTAACAACCGCAAAGCCCGGGAACCCTTAAGACGAGATGCGTGCCCGGGGGGAACCGCCCGTTCCCCCCGGGCACCGGCAACTCTACGCTCCGGGCAGGCAGAAGTGGTCAAGGGCGGCGCCGGAGCGTCCCCTTCCACTTGGCCTCTTCTGCCGCAGGCCCGGACACGTTCACCGCAGCCGGCTGTTCCGCCGTCTCCGCCGCCACGGCGCGGGCGCCCGCGACGCCGGTATAACCGGCGTAAGCCTGGGCGCCGTTGCCGGGGTTCCCACCCGCCGCCCCACCATTCCGATGGGCGCCCGTCCGCCGTTCCACCTCGATCGTGTGCCTGGCAGCCACGGCCGCGATCAGCCCGAGCGCCGCCAGGTAGGGCATGAGGATCGCCCCCACCACCCCGGCCGTCACCGGGATGTCCAATAACACCCGGTCCGCCTTCCTCACGATGATCCTGTTGACGTTCCCCTCGCGCAGGAGCTGGCGCACTCGGCTCACCAGCTCGGCGCCGGTCACCTGGATGCGCTCCGAGACGCCCCGAGGCATCTCCTCCAGCTTGATGAGGGCGGCCACCACGTCTCCGCCCGTTTCCTGCAGCAGCTCGTACGCCTGCCGGTACGACACCCCCGCCCGCTGCCGCAGGATGTCGATCTTGTCCAGAGTGATCTCTCCGCCAGCCACGGCCTCGCACCCCTCAGGGATAATCTATGCCGGAGATTAATATGTCCATTCTCAGGGCCGGGGACGCACGGCTTCCCAGAAATCGCGGGCTTTGAGGCGCTTGTCGAGTACGTGCTGCAGGTGGGATTCCAGCGCGGCAGCCAGTTCGTCGACCACCGCTGGCGCCACCGGGAGCGCCGCCGCCTGCGCGGGGCGCGACCGGTGAAGGGCCATGGCCAGCCGCACCGCGCCCGCACCCAGCCAGACGCCACCGGCCCGGCCGTGGCCCGTGCACCCGCGGCAGAGGCATCCCCCCGCGGCCGGGCTGAACAACACCGCACCCTCCAGCGGTCCCCCGCAGAGGGGACAGCGGTCGAACCGGGGCCGGAACCCGGAGAGGGACAAGAGGTGCAGCTCGCAGTACCGGAGCGCCAGGTCGGGGCGGCCACCCGTGGCGAGGAGGTCGAGGAACGCCAGCATGAGCCTGAAGGCGGCCGCGGTCTCCCGCTGCGACTCGGGCCGCTCTGGCACCAGCTCCCCGGCAAGCTCGCAGGCGTACAGGGCCGCGGCCATGCGCACCAGGTCGGCGCGGACGGCGCGGTAGGACTGGCATACCTCGGCCTGGCTGATGCCGTCCAGGGAGCGCCCCTGCCAGAGGAGAAGCCGGCAATGGGTGAAAGGCATGAGCGCCGCGGCCAGCCGGCTCACCGGCCGCCGCGCCCCTTTGGCCACCGCCCGCAGGCGCCCGTGGGCGGGCGTCAGCAGCGTGACGAGGCGGTGGGATTCCCCGAAGGGCTCGGCCCGCAAAACGACGGCCTCCGCCTTGTACAGCACCACGTACTCACCTCCCCAAGCCTCAATCGCCCTCCTTGTAGCCGAGGTCGCGCATGGCCCCGACCCGGTTGCGCCAATCCTCCTTGACCTTCACCCAGAGGGCGAGGAACATCCGGGTGCCGAAGAACCCCTCGAGCTCAGCCCGGGCCAGTGTGCCGATCTCCTTGAGCATGCGCCCGCCCTTGCCGATGAGGATCCCCTTCTGGGATTCCTTCTCCACGTAAATGGTGGCCGAGACGTGCAGGGTGCCGTCCTCTCTCTCAGCGAACCCATCCACGTCGACGGCGACGGCATGGGGCACCTCCTCGCGGGTGAGGTGGAGGATCTTCTCGCGGATCACCTCGCGCACGAGGGCCTCCTCCGGCTGATCGGTGACCACGTCCGCAGGGAAGTAGGGAGGCCCTTCGGGGAGGAGCTGGACGAGGGCGTCCACCAGCCGGTCCACCCCTTCCCCGCTGGCGGCGGAGATGAGGTGGACGCCGGCGAAGTCCCCGAGGACGGCGAAACCGGCCCGCACGGTCTCCAGAGCCGCGGCGCGCTCCGGCCCCCGCAAGAGGTCCACCTTGTTGAGGGCCAGGATCACCGGTACCGCCAGCCCGCGAACCACCTCGGCCACGTGGCGGTCGCCCGGCCCCGGCCCGGCCGGGTCGGCCTCAGCGACGAACAGGACGGCGTCCACGCCCTCCAGCGCCCGCCTGGCCACCCGCACCATGAACTCCCCCAGCTTGTGGCGGGGGCGGTGCAAGCCCGGCGTGTCGAGGAACACCACCTGGGCCTCCGGCAGGTGGAGCACACCGGTGATCCGGTTCCTGGTGGTCTGGGGCTTGTCGGAGACGATGGCCACCTTCCGCCCCACCAGCCGGTTGAGGAGCGTCGACTTGCCCACGTTCGGCCGCCCCACGATGGCCACGAAACCGGACTTAAACGCCACGGGCTCCCCTCCCCGCCACGCCGCCTCTTCCCCCGGTCCTGAAGGAGGCGAGCCACCCCGCGAGCAACACCGCGAAACCGGCGGCAGCGGCGAGCGCCCCCGGGTCCGGGTGGCTGAAGCGCCGCCCCAGCAGGGCCGCCAGCGCGGGGAGACGCGGGTAGAAGAGGACCACGCCGGCCCC
>JBBITQ010000002.1:0-3854 GCA_037440685.1 Clostridiales bacterium | reverse complement strand
ATGCCGCTGAACAGCACCGCGCGGCTGGCGGTGGCCCCCGCCGCGGCGATGGCCGACAACAGCACGGCCCCGGCGGCGATGTCCTTGGCCTGCTTCGCCAGGGGGTGATAGCTATCGGTCTGCAGGTCGACCGCCGTCTCGACGGCGGTGTTGATGAGCTCGGCCCCGGCCACCAGCGCCACGATGAACATCAGGAGCGCGTACTCCGCCCTGGGAAGCCCCAGCCAGTACCCCAGGACGAGCACCGTGTACCCCGCCAGGGCATGGAAGCGCATGTTCCTGCCCTTCCTCCAGGCCAGGTAGACGCCCGCGCCCGCCGCCCGGAAACTGTGCCACAAGCCATCGATACCCATCGTTCCACCGCTTCCCATCATACTACAAGTGTCCGCGCCCGGCAGGCGACAGGCCCCGAGACAGCGGGGAAACAGCCGGGCGACGGCGCGGGAGCACCACGGATTTCGGAAGAGGGCTTTCACCCGTGCTGGCGCCGCGTGAGGCCCAGGGCGGCGAGGATGGCCTCCGTCTCGCCCATCATGCGGGCCTCGTCCTCCGGGCGCTCGTGGTCGTAGCCGAGGAGGTGCAGGGTGCCGTGCACGGCCAGGAACGCCAGCTCGCGGGCTGCGCTGTGGCCGTACTCCTCGGCCTGCCGGAAGGCGCGCTCCACCGAGATGACGACGTCGCCGAGGAGGAGGGGCGGCGCGCCGGGAGACGCCCCGCGCGCGGCCTGGACGGCCAGTTCATCCGCCTCCAGGAGGGGAAACGACAGGACGTCGGTCGGGCCGTGCACGCCGCGGTACTCCCCGTTCAGCCGCGCGATCTCCGCGTCATCGACCAGCGTCAGGCTGACCTCTGCCCAGGGGAGCCCGGCGCGCTCCAGCGCCATGTCCACCGCCCCCACCAGCAGTTCCCGGACGCGGTCGTCCCCCACCTCGCACCCGGGCAGCTCGGACAGGAGGACCGTCAACGCACCGCACCCCCGACCGGCCCCGCCGCAGGCCGCGGCTCTTCGCCGCCCGCCGCCAGCGGGGCGTCCCGGGCGGGCTCCGGGTACTCGATGCGGCCGTGATGCACGCCTCCCAGGACGCGCACAAAGGCCTCGGCCACCGCGTCAAGGTCCTTCAGGGTCAGGTCGGACTGGTTGAGCTGCCCGTCGTTGAGCCGCTCGCGGATCACCCGCCGCACCGCCGCCTGGACACGCCCCGGGGTGGGGCGCGGCAGGGAGCGCACCACCGCCTCGGCGGCATCGGCCAGCATCACGATGGCGGTCTCCTTCGACTGCGGGATGGGACCGATGTGGCGGAAGCTCTCCTCCACCAGCTCGTCCTCGCCGGCCGCCAGGGCGCGCTGATAGAAGTAGGCCAGGAGGGTGGTCCCGTGGTGCTCGGGGATGAAGCGCACGATCTCCTCCGGGAGGCGGTACTGCCGCGCCAGCTCGATCCCGTCCTTCACGTGGGCGATGACGATGAGGGCGCTCAGGTGAGGGGAGAGCTTGTCGTGCGGGTTGCGGCCCCCGAACTGGTTCTCGACGAAGAAGTATGGGCGCTTGATCTTACCGATGTCGTGGTAGTAGGCGCCGACGCGGCAGAGCAGGGGGTTGGCGCCCACCGCCTCCGCCCCGGCCTCGGCCAGGTTGGCCACCAGCAGGCTGTGGTGATAGGTTCCCGGCGCCTCCAGGAGCAGCCGGCGCAGGAGCGGGTGGTTGGGGTTGGCCAGCTCCAGCAGCTTGAGCGAGGTGAGGATGCCGAAGACGTTCTCGAAGTAGGGCAAGGAACCGATGGTGAGCACACCTGCCAGGAGGACCCCGTTGGTCATACCGGCCAGCACGTCCCGCGCCACGGCGCCCGTGGCCACGATCGGCCCCGCGGTGAGATGCAGGGCGAGGATGGCGGTAGCGTTCACCAACGCCACGACGAAGCCGGCGCGCACGATGTCCCCGCGCCCGCTGGCCCGACTCACGCTGTACACCCCGGCCAGCCCGCCCGCCAGGGCGACCAGGGCAGTGGAAAGGTCCTGGCCGGTGACCAGGGCAGCGACGAGGGCCATGGTGACGCCCGTCCCCAGCGCCGTCATGGGGTCAAGGAGGATGGCCAGGAGCATCATCGCGCCCGGGACGGGGGCCAGGAAAGGCGACACCGGCCACAGGGCACGCGTCAGGAGGACCGCCCCCAGCCCCACGACGCCCAGGAGCACGATGCGGCGCACGTCGGCGTATATCCGGGGCCGGAACAAATAGAGGAACAAGGCCACCAGCCCGACCGAGAGGGCGGCCAGCATGAACGCGCCAGCCGCGGCGCCCCAGTTGCTGCGCGGCCGCAGGACGCCGGCGTCGCGCAGGCGCACCAGGTCGTCAGGGGTAACGCGGGCGCCCTTGCGGACGATCACCTCGCCCTTGACGATGGTAGCCGGCGCCACCTCCTCCATGGCCGCCAGCCGTTGCCGGCGCGTCCCCTCCTCATCGAGGAAGAAGTTGGGCTGGATGCGGTCTTCCACCAGCCTCGCCAGGAAGTCGGCATGAGGCCGGGGGTAGTTGAGGGCGCGCACCTCGGCCACCGCCTCCCGCTGGAACGTCGGCAGGTCGGCGGCAGAGATGTTCTTCGCCATCTCCCGGCGCATCACGGCGCGCACATCGCGCTCCATGGAGTCGATGACGTCATCCCCGGCCTCGAGGATCGCGGTCAGGACCTGATCGGACACATCCAAGGCCAGGGCCTGTCTCAGGGCAGCGAGCCGTTCCTGGGGGCTGTCCGCGCCGCTCTGGCGCACCGCCCTGATGCGCTGGAACGTGCTCGCCAGCCCGGCGTCGACCCTGTCGGCCACCTGGGGGTTGTGGACATAGACGGGCATCACGCGATCGGCCGCCTCACGGCGCAGGCGCTCGGTGGTGGGGCGGTCGATGAAGTCGCGGGGAGCCTCGACGTCCCGCGGCGCCACCTGGCCGGCGGCCAGCTGGAGCGACTCCGGCATCATGCGCGTTGCCAGGAAGCCGCCCAGAGCCACGAGGCAGAAGCATCCCCACAGCAGGCGCAGGCGCCGCTCGTCCAGCGGCACCACCAGCTGCCTCCTGCTGAACTGGGAGCGCAGGCGCTCCCAGCCTGTCCGCAGCATGTTCATGGCCCCTGCCGCACTCCCTCGGGCGCGGATGGCACCGCCTCCCGGCGCTGCTCGTACTCCTCGTAAGCCCTGATGATCTTCTGCACCAGCGGGTGGCGGACGACGTCCTGCTCCGTCAGGTACACGAAGGCGATCCCCTCGATCCCCTGGAGGATCCGGCGCACCTCCTCCAACCCCGACATCCGGTCGCGCGGGAGGTCCACCTGCGTGATGTCCCCCGTGATGACCGCCTTGGAGCCGAAGCCCATGCGGGTCAGGAACATCTTCATCTGTTCCGGGGTAGTATTTTGCGCCTCATCCAAAATTATGAAGGAATCGTCCAGGGTGCGACCGCGCATGTAGGCCAGGGGCGCCACCTCGATCATACCGCGTCCCGTGTACTTCTCGAACCCGTCCGCGCCGAGGATGTCGTAGAGGGCGTCGTACAAGGGCCGCAGGTATGGGTCGACCTTCTCCTGCAGGTCGCCGGGGAGGAAGCCCAGCTTCTCGCCGGCTTCGACGGCCGGCCTGGTGAGGATGATGCGGTTGACCTCCCGGTTCTTGAAGGCGGCGATGGCCATCGCCATGGCGAGGTAGGTCTTGCCGGTCCCGGCCGGGCCGATGCCGAAGGTGAGCCCGTGCTTGCGGATGGCCTCCACGTAGCGCTTCTGGCCGAGGGTCTTGGCGCGGATCGGTTTCCCGCGGGCGGTGACGATGACGACGTCGTGAAAGATCTGGCCGAGCTTGGCCAGCTTGCCTTCCCG
>JBBITQ010000001.1:13463-25481 GCA_037440685.1 Clostridiales bacterium | reverse complement strand
GCGGCCAGTGTTATGAAGTCGCTAGTGATGGGTGCCGGCCGGAGCTGCGGGACCTCTTGACCGCGGCCGTACTCTGCAACAACGCCCTCCTCATCCCGGAGGAGCCGCAGGGCCACGGTCCGCTGGCGGCGGCCAAGGCGGCGCTCCTGGGCGCCCGGGACGGGCGGTGGCAGACCTCCGGCGACCCGCTGGAGATCGCCCTCTTGGTCGCCGCCGTCCGCGGGGGGGTCGATCCGGAAGAGGTCCGCCGGCGTCACCAGCGGGAGGCCGAGATTCCCTTCGAAGCCGAGCGCCAGATGATGACGGTGGTGTGCCGCGACGACCGTGGCCGGCGCGTGGCCTTTGTGAAGGGGGCGCCGGAGCGCGTCCTCTCCCTGAGCGCTAGGCTCCGCGACGGGCAAAAGGTGCGCCGCCTGGAGGATGAGGACCGCCACTGCATCCTAGAGGCGGCGGGAGAGCTGGCAGGCCGTGCCCTGCGCGTCTTGGCCTTGGCGTGCCGGGAACTGCCTCCGGCGGGCGGGGACGTGCAGGAGGCCGAGCGGGATCTGGTGTTCCTCGGGTTGGTAGGAATGATGGACCCCCCGCGGCCGGAGGCGCGCGAGGCCGTGTTGCGCTGCCGGCGCGCGGGCGTGCGCGTGGTGATGGTCACCGGCGACCATGCCCTGACGGCCCGGGCGGTGGCCGTCGAGGTGGGGATCCTAGACGAGGGCGGAGAGGTGGTGACGGGCCCGGACCTGGACCGGCTTTCCGAGGCGGAGCTGGTCCAGGCGGCGGGGCGGGTGGCGGTCTTCGCGCGTGTGACCCCGGCCCACAAGCTGCGCATCGTGAGGGCTCTGAAACAGCGCGGCCAGGTGGTGGCGATGACGGGCGACGGGATCAATGACGCCCCCGCGCTGAAGGAGGCGGACATCGGCGTGGCCATGGGCACCACCGGAACGGAGGTAACCAAGGAAGCGGCGGCCATGGTGCTCGCCGACGACAACTTCGCCACGATCGTCGCCGCCGTGGAAGAGGGGCGGGCTATCTACTCCAACATCCGCAAGTTCATCCGCTACCTCCTGGCCTGCAACGCCGGCGAAGTCATGGTGATGTTCCTAGCCACCGTGATGCAGCTCCCCTTGCCCCTCCTCCCCATCCACATCCTGCTGGTGAACCTGGTGACTGACGGCCTGCCGGCTGTGGCGCTCGGCGTGGAACCCCCGGAACCCGGCCTCATGCTGCGGCCGCCCCGGGATCCGCGCGAGGGCGTCTTCGCGCGCGGGCTCTGGCAGAAGCTCGTCGGCCGCGGGGCTGTCATCGGGGCAGCCACCCTGGCGGCGTTCGTCGCGCACCTGGTGGCCTTCGGCGACGTGGAACGGTCGCGCACGGTGGCGATGGCCGCCCTCTCGGCGAGCCAGCTCCTCTACGCCTTCGAGTGCCGCTCTGAGACGCACGGGCTGTTGGGAACGGGCCTGCCGGTCAACCCCGCGCTGCTCGTCGCCGTGGCATCGTCGCTGTTGGTGCTGGTGGCGGTGGTGCACGTCCCGGCGCTGGCCGATCTTTTCCATGCCGAGGCGCTGTCGGCCATGGAGTGGGCGCTGGTTTGGGCCTTCGCCGCCGTCGGGTCGGCCTCCGCGGCCTTGCTGCGGTGGGCGGCCGCGCGCCGCGGGTGATGGTGCCGGGCTTCATCGTGGCGCCGGGCGGTGGGGCATCCCTTTTGCGGGTGTCCGCCAGGGACGAGGAGGAAATCGCCGCCCGGCGGGGAATTGCCTGGAGTGGAGGCGAACACGCGGTCTTGGCGTACTTGTATCCGCTTCTCCTCGCCATCCCCGTGGCGGTCTACCTGGAGCTCACCCACGGAAGCCCTGTCGGGATATTCGTAGCTTCCGCCGTGGCCATCATCCCCCTGGCGGGGCTCATGGGAAAGGCCACCGAGGAGATCGCCCTGCACGCCGGGCCGCGGGTGGGCGGGTTCCTTAACGCCACCTTCGGCAACGCTGCCGAGCTGATCATCACCATCTTCGCCATCCGGGCCGGTCTCTTCGAGGTGGTGAAGGCCTCCATCACCGGCAGCATCATCAGCAACATCCTGCTGGTCCTGGGATTGAGCGCCTTGGCCGGCGGGCTCCGCTACGAGACGCTCAGGTTCAACGGCCAGGTGGCCCTGATGAACGCGTCACTCCTGCTGCTGGCGGTGATCGCCCTCATGATCCCGGCGGTGTTCTTCCTGGGGGGATCCATGGGCGGGGCGGAGTCCGGCGCCCTCAGCCTGGGTGTGGCCGTGACGCTCATGAGCACTTACGTCTTGAGCTTGCTCTTCACCTTCCATACCCACAGGCACCTCTTCCACACGGCGCACGACCGCATCGAGAGGGCCGAATGGAGCCAGGGCAAGGCCCTCGGGGTGCTGGCTGGCGCCACGGCCCTGGTGGCGCTGATGAGCGAGTTCCTGGTGGGCTCGCTGGAGCAGGTTACGAAGCACGTGGGGTTGTCGGAACTGTTCATCGGCGTGGTCGTCATCCCCCTGGTGGGGAACGCGGCCGAGCACGCCACGGCCATCCTGATGGCGATGAAGAACCGCATGGACCTGGCGCTGGAGATCGCCGTCGGCTCCAGCACCCAGATCGCCGTCTTCGTGGCGCCCCTGCTGATATTCATCAGCTACCTCTTCGGGACGCCCATGTCTTACGTCTTCAACGTGTTCGAACTCACGGCCATCGGGCTCTCGGTATTGATCGCCAACCTCATCAGCGCCGACGGCGAGATCAACTGGCTGGAGGGAACACAGCTCCTGGCCGCCTACGCCATCATCGGCCTCGGGTTCTATTACGTGGGCTGACGGCCATCCCGCCTTGTCCATGGTACGAGGTCATGCGGAGAGGCGGCCACCGTCGCAGGAGGAGGCGATACACTCGCCGCGCCCCCGACGGGGAAGAAAATGGGGCGGCTATGGTAAAATCAAATAGTACGTAGGAGATGGTGAGGATGTCCGGGAGAAGCGGCGGACAGCCGGGCGTTCCCGCCGATGCGTTCCGGCAGTGGCTTGCCGGACAGCGGATGGCGGATAAGGTCGTGGAGGAAGAACGCCACCGTTGGCTTGCCCAGTTGGACCAGGAGACGGCGCTGCGCCTATACCTGGAACTGGTGTCACTGCCTGGTGCGCGCCCACGCGAACGCACCCCGTCCCCTGTCCTCGCCGCCATGCGGCAAGCTATTGCCAGAAAACGACATGATGCCGGATAAGCCTCCGTCACCCATCGAAGCGGCAGTCGAAGTCGCCGCTTTTCTGGAATCCGCCGGTGTCCCTTACGTGATCATCGGTGGCCTGGCCGTGCAGCACTGGGGTGAACCGCGGTCGACGCGGGATGTGGATATCACGGTTATGGTCCCTATGGAGTCCGTCGACACCTTCCTGCAGCAGGCGGCCCTCCGGTTCCAGACCCGCCTTCCCGATGCCGTCGACTTCGCCCGCCGCTCCCGCGTATTGCTGCTCCAGGCCGGAAACGGCGTGCCGGTCGACGTTTCCCTGGGCATCCCGGGTTATGAGGAAGAGGTCATGGGGAGGGCTGTCACCGTGGAATGGCCGGGCGGGAAAACGGTCCGGATCATCGGCTGCGAAGACCTGATCATCCACAAGTGCGTGGCGGGCCGGCCCCGTGATCTCGAGGACGTCCGCGGCATCCTGCAGCGCCAGCAGGGGCGGGTGGACATCCCCTACATCCGGCGCTGGCTCCAGGAATTCGCCGCCCTGGTGCCCGAGCATGATGTGGCCGGCCACTTCGAGGAGGCCCTCGCTTCGCTGCGGACGGACTGAGCCGCTCCCCGGACGGCGGGAAGAAGCCCGGCGTGGCGGGCGAAAATTGACAGCCGCGCGGCGGGATCGAATAATATCTCTTGTTCGCGCCAGAGGGATGCGGGTCTGCTCGAGGAGGTGCAGGGGCGCCGCCCGTCCCGTTTGTGAAGATGCGTGGCCTGGGGAACGACTACGTCTACGTCGACCTTTACCGCGAAGGGGTCATCCCCTGGGACCCGGCGGCCCTCTCCCGTGAGATCAGCGACCGGCACTTCGGTGTGGGTTCCGACGGCCTCATCCTCATCCTCCCCGGCGACAAGGCCCCCGTGCGCATGCGCATGTTCAACGCCGACGGCAGCGAGGGGGAGATGTGCGGCAACGGCATCCGTTGCTTCGCCAAGTACGTCTTCGAGCAGGGGTATGTGACGGAGCCCGAGTTCAGCGTCGAGACGGGCGCCGGCATCGTCCGGCCGCGGGTGGAGGTGGAGGGCGGCCGCGTGACGCGCGTGCGGGTGGACATGGGCGCGCCGCGCCTCGCGCGGGGGGAGATCCTCATGACAGGGCCGCCCGAGGAGCGAGTTGTCGACCAGCCCTTCCGCGTCGGGGGGCAGGACCTGCTGATCACGGCGGTGTCCATGGGGAATCCCCATTGCGTCATCTTCGTGGACGACGTGGCCGAGGTGGACGTGCCGGGCCTCGGTAGCCGGATCGAAACCGACCCGGCCTTTCCCCGGCGCACCAACGTGGAGTTCGTCCAGGTGCTCTCCCGGAAGGAGCTGGTGATGCGCGTCTGGGAGAGGGGCTCGGGCATCACCCTGGCCTGCGGCACGGGTGCGTGCGCCAGCGCCGTGGCCGCCGCCCTCACCGGGCGCGCCGGCCGCCAGGTGCGGGTGCACCTCCTGGGCGGCAGCCTGGACATCGAGTGGGCGGAGGACGACCACGTGTACATGACCGGGCCGGCCGTCGAGGTGTTCCGCGGGGTGTACGACCCCCGCTGATGCCGCGGTTCGTGGGAACTGGCAGCTTCGGGAGGGGTTCAGCAGTGGTCAGGAAAGCGCATCGCATCGACACCATACCGCCATATCTCTTCGCCGAGATCGACCGCAAGCGGGAGGAGGCGCGCGCCCGGGGCGTGGACGTCATCGACCTCGGCATCGGCGACCCCGACCAGCCCACGCCGGAACACATCGTGGAAAGCCTCCGCCGCGAGGCGGGCAACCCGGCCTGGCACCGGTATCCCAGCTACATAGGGGCCATGGACTTCCGCCAGGCGGTCTCCGACTGGTACGGCCGGCGCTTCGGCGTGGAGCTGGACCCCAAGAGGGAGGTCATGACCCTCATCGGCTCCAAGGAGGGGATCGCCCACATCGTCTGGGCGTACGTGGATCCGGGTGACGTGGCCCTCATCCCCGATCCAGGCTACCCGGTGTACAAGACCCACACGCTTCTAGCCGGCGGCCAGCCATACGTCATGCCGCTCCGGGCGGAGAACGGCTTCCTGCCGGACCTGGACACCATCCCAGCCGATGTGGCCAGGCGGGCCAAGATCATGTTCCTCAACTATCCCAATAACCCGACGGCCGCCGTGGCCGACCTGGCCTTCTTTGAAAAGGCCGTGGCCTTCTGCCGGGAATACGATATCCTCCTCTGCCACGATGCCGCGTACACCGAGAACACCTACGACGGCTACGTGGCGCCCAGCGTCCTCCAGGTGCCCGGCGCCAAGGACGTGGCCGTGGAGTTCCACTCCCTGTCCAAGCCCTTCAACATGACGGGGTGGCGCCTCGGCATGGCCGTGGGCAACGCCGACGCCATCGCCGGCCTGGGCATCATCAAGACGAACACCGACTCCGGCCAGTTCACTGCCATCCAGTACGCCGGCATCACCGCGCTCACGGAGACGCCGCGCGAGTTCCTCGACCGGATGAACGCCATGTACGCGCGGCGGCGGGACCTGGTATGCGACGCCCTGGCGAAGATCGGCATCGCCGTCGCGAAGCCCAAGGCCACCTTTTATATCTGGGCGCCGGTGCCCAAGGGGTACACCTCGGCCGGGTTCACGGCCGCACTGTTGGAGCAGGCCGGCGTGATCGTGGCGCCGGGCAACGGCTACGGTGAAAACGGCGAGGGCTTCTTCCGCATCTCGCTGACCACGCCCGACGACCGCCTGCAGCAGGCGGTGGAGCGCATAAAGACGCAAGTGCGGCTCTGACCTGGGCTCGCGATTGCTGGGCTTTGCGCTGGCCCACCCTTGGGCTAGACTATGGTATGACCTGTCTGACGGGGGAGGGCCGCGCCGTGATCTACCTCGACAACAGCGCCACCACCCGCGTCCTGCCGGAGGTGGCCGAGGCCGTCCGTTGCGCCATGGAGGAGGAATTCGGTAACCCGTCCTCGCCCCATGGGCTGGGCCTGCGCGCTGAGCGGGCCGTGCGGGAGGCCAGGGAGGTCATCGCCCGCGGACTGGGAGTGGACGCGGGCGAGGTCGTCTTCACTTCCGGGGGCACGGAGGCCAACAACCTGGCCGTCATCGGCGCCGCGCGCGCTTTGCGCCGGCGTGGCGACCATGTGATCACCACACGCGTAGAGCATCCCTCGGTGCTGCGGGCCTGCGAAGTCCTCGCGGAGGAGGGCTTCCGGGTCACGCGGCTCGGCGTCGACCGGCAGGGGCGCATCGACCCGGCGGAGCTGGCGGAGGCCCTGGGCGCGGAGACAGTCCTCGTCAGCGTGATGCACGTCAACAACGAGGTGGGGACGATCCAGCCGCTGGAGGAGGTGGCGGAGGTCCTGGCCCGGCGCAGGCGGGATGGGCTTCCCGTGTGGCACGTGGATGCCGTGCAATCCTTCGCCCGGCTGCCCCTGGCGCCGCGGCGGCTGGGCATCGACATGGTCAGCCTGAGTGCCCACAAGATCCACGGGCCAAAGGGTTGCGGGGCGCTGTACCTCCGCCAGGGCCTCCTCCTGAAGCCGCTCCTGGTGGGCGGGGGGCAGGAGGGCGGCCGGCGGTCGGGGACGGAGAACGTGCCGGGGATCGTCGGATTCGGCGTGGCGGCGCGGCTCCTGCTGGCGGAGGGCCAGGAGGCGGCGCGGCGCATGGCGGGGCTGCGGCGACGGCTGCTGGAGGGCATACTGGCCGCCGTGCCGTGGGCGCGGGTGAACGGGGCGGATGCGGAGGCTGACGTGGCGGCCGGCCCCGGTGCGGGGGTGGCGCCGCACATCGCCAGCGTCTCCTTCCCCGGCCTGCGCGGGGAGGTGCTGGTGCACGCGCTGGAAGAGCGGGGCGTGTACGCCTCCACCGGCGCCGCCTGCTCCGCGCGGCGCGCCCAGCCCAGCCACGTCCTGGCCGCCATGGGGCTCGCCCCGGAGGATATCGAGGGGACCATCCGGTTCAGCCTCTCCCCCTTGACCACCGCGGAAGAGGTGGAAGGGGCGATCGCGGCCGTGGCGGAGGCGGCGGCCGAGTTGCGCGCCTTCGCCCGGCGCTGACGGCTGCCCTAAGGGTGCGCCAGCCGGGGCGATCCGGTGATAGCCGTCGGCCCGCTGAAGGGGGTGGTTCCGTGCGGCGGCTCGTGCTGTTGCGCTACGGCGAGATCGGCTTGAAGGGGAAGAACCGGCCGGAGTTCGAACGGCGCCTGCTGGAGCAGGCGCGCCGGGCCCTGCGGGGGCTCGAGGGGGTGCACGTGGAGCGCCTGCACGGCCGGCTCCTGGTGAGCGGTCTGTCCGACGACGTTTCCCAGCGGGTGATGGAACGGCTGGGTCGGGTGTTCGGCATCGTCTCCTTCAGCCCTGTCTGGGAAGTCCCGCTGGACCTGGCCGCGATCCAGGAGGCTTCCGCCGCGGCGGTGCGCGAGGCGCTGGCGCGGCCGCGGCCGGGCTTCCCCGCCGGCGCGGAGGCCCCGCCGGTGACGTTCAAGGTGGACGCGCGGCGCGCCAACAAGGCCTTCCCCCACGACTCCCTGGAGCTGAACCGGCTGGTGGGGGCGCACGTGCTGCGGGCGGTGCCCGGGCTGAAGGTGGACGTCCACCGGCCCGAGATCACCCTGAGCCTGGAGGTGCGCGACTTTGCCTACATTTATACTGTGACCCTCCCCGGCCCCGGCGGGTTGCCGGTCGGGACGAGCGGCCGGGCGCACCTCCTCCTCTCGGGCGGGATCGACAGCCCGGTCGCCGGGTGGATGGCGATGAAGCGGGGCCTGGAGCTGGAGGCGGTTCACTTCCACAGCCCGCCCTTCACGAGCGAGCGCGCGCGCGACAAGGTGGTGGAGCTCTGCCGCCTGCTGGCGGGCTGGGGCGGCCTCGCGCGGCTGCACCTGGTGCGGTTCACCGAGGCCCAAAAGGCGATCTACCGCCAGTGCCCGGCGCCCCTGGGGGTGACCATCATGCGGCGCCTGATGCTGCGCGTCGCGGAGCGCATATCGCGCGCGCGCGGCGGGCTGGCGCTGGTGACCGGCGAGAGCCTGGGGCAGGTGGCGAGCCAGACCCTGGAGAGCATCCACGTCATCGACCGCGTGGCCACCTGGCCGGTGCTGCGGCCGCTCATCGGCCTGGACAAAGAGGAGATCGTGGCGATCGCCAAGCGCATCGGCACGTTTGAGACCTCGGTGCTGCCCTACGAGGATTGCTGCACCGTCTTCGTGCCGCGCCACCCCAGGACCAGGCCGCGCCTGGCCGAGGTCGAGGAAGCCGAAGCCGCCTTGGACGTGGAGGGCCTGGTGCAGGAGGCGCTGCAGGCGACGGAAGCGCTGGAGGTGAGAGGGTGAACGTTTCCAGCATGACGGCGTTCGGCCGGGGGGAGGCGCCGCACGCGGGGGGACGGGTGGTGGCGGAGGTGCGCTCCGTCAACGGCCGGTTCCTCGACGTCGCCGTCCGCCTGCCGGAACCGGACGCCGCCCTGGAGGACGCCGTGCGCCGGCGGGTGAGCGCTGCCTTGCGCCGGGGACGCGTGGAGGTGCGGGTGGCCGCCGAGGGGGCGAGCGCCGCCGGCCGCCTCAAAGTTGACAGCGAATTGGCTTCAGCTTATTATCACTCGTTGAAGGACCTGGCAGAGAGGCTCGGAATAGAAGAAGAAGTAGAACTGGAAACGCTGGCGGAACTGCCCGGGGTCTTCACGTTCGACAGCAGCGCGGGCGATGCGGCATGGCGGGAGGCGGTCCTGGCCGCCGTCGACATGGCGATAGGACAGTGCAATGCCATGCGCGCCCGGGAGGGGAGCGAACTCGCCGCCGACATGCTGGGCCGCCTGGTCGTCGTGGGCGAACTGGTGGAACGGATGGCGGCGCGGGCGCCGGCGGTGGTGGAGGAGTACGCCGAGAGGCTGCGCCAGCGCGTGGCCGGCTTGCGAGAAGCGTTGCAGCCCGGGGCCGGCGTTCCTTGGCCGGACGAGGCCCGTCTGGCGGCGGAAGTGGCCATCCTGGCCGAGCGCTCCGACATCAGCGAGGAGGCGGTGCGCCTGAGGAGCCACGTGGCGCAGTCCCGCCGTCTGCTGACGTCCGGAGGGGCGGTGGGGCGCGAGATGGAGTTCCTGCTCCAGGAGATCCATCGCGAGATCAACACCATCGGTGCCAAGACCGGCGACCTGGAGATCGCCCGGCTGGTGATCCAAGCCAAGGCCGAGGTGGAGCGGCTCCGGGAGCAGGCTCAGAACGTGGAATGAGGGGTTCCCGTGGACATCAAGCTCATCAACATCGGGTTCGGCAACATCGTGTCGGCCAACCGCATCGTGGCCATCGTCAGCCCGGAGTCGGCCCCGATCAAGCGGATGATCAGCGACGCCCGGGAGGACGGCAAGCTCATCGACGCCACCTACGGGCGGCGCACGCGGGCGGTGATCATCACCGACAGCCAGCACGTGATCCTGTCCGCGGTGCAGCCGGAGACGGTGGCCCATCGCCTGAACGCGCGCGAGCCCGCCGACGCCGAGGGCTGACAGAGCAAGGGGATGGTGCGTGAATGGAACTGGAACCGACCCTGGACGAACTGATGAAGCACGTGGACAGCAAGTACACAATGGTCGTGGCGGCGGCCAAGCGGGCGCGTCAGATCATGGACGGCTCGCCCAGCGCGGTGGATCCGCGGTGCAAGAAGCCGGTGAGCATCGCCCTCGAGGAGCTGGCGGCCGGCCGCCTGCGCTACCAGCGCACCAAGCACGGGATCAAATAGCGCCCGCAACCGGGCGCAAGCGATGGGGAAGCGGCGCTCGCGCAGGCCGCTTCTTTTTTGCTCCTGTCAGCGCGGTTTCGCTACCGTGCCCGAGGAGGCTCCCGGCGTGGAACGCTATGCGGAGGTCGCTGTGGACATAGCGGCGGCGGAGATCGACCGCCTGTTCCACTATATCGTCCCCCCCGGCCTGGAGGGGCGGGTGCGGGTGGGGCACCGGGTGGTGGTGCCGTTCGGCCGGCGCCGGCTGAGCGGCTACGTGGTCGGGTTCGCCAGCTGTCCCGGAGTGGCGGGGCCGCTGAAGGAGATCGCCGCCCTGGGCGATGAGGAGCCGCTCCTCCTCCCCGAGCAGGTGGAGCTGGCGCGCTGGATGGCCGACCGGTACCTCTGCCGGTTCGTCCAGGCGCTCCGCACCATGCTGCCCCCGGGCGTGCGCGGCGAGAGGGTGCGGCCGCTGGTGCGGCGGGTATTGCGCCTGTGCACGGAGCGCGAGGGGCTGACGCCCAGGCAGCGGCAGGTGGTGGACTTCCTCCTCTCCCATCCCGGGTCGTACACCCGCGCGGAGCTGGCGCGGGCCTCCGGCTGCGGCCCCGCGGTGGTGGACGCCCTCTTGGCCAAGGGCATCCTGGAGGAGGTGGCGGTGGAGGTCCGCCGCGATCCCCTGGCGGGGCGCGATTTCGCCGCCGCTTCCCGCCCCGATCCCTCGCCCGAGCAGGCGCGGGCGGTGGCGGCGGTGACGGGCGCCGCCCCGGGCGAGGTCTTCCTGTTGCACGGCGTGACCGGCAGCGGCAAGACGGAGGTGTACCTGCGCTGCATCGAGGCGGCGCAGCACCGTGGGGGCCAGGCCGTCGTTCTGGTGCCGGAGATAGCACTCACCCCGCAGCTCATCCACGCCTTCCGCAGCCGCTTCGGGTCCCGGGTGGCGGTCCTCCACAGCGCCTTGTCGCCCGGGGAACGGTACGATGAGTGGCGGCGCATCCGGGCGGGGGCGGTGGACGTGGTGGTCGGCGCCCGGTCCGCCGTCTTCGCCCCCCTCGACCGGCTGCGGCTGATCGTCCTCGACGAGGAGCACGAGCCGTCCTACAAGCAGGACGAGGCGCCGCGGTACCATGCGCGGGAGGTGGCGATCGAGCGGGCGCGGGCGGCGGGCGCGGCGGTGCTGCTGGGCAGCGCCACCCCCGCGGTGGAATCCTACTTCGCCGCCAGCGAGGGGAGGTACCGCCTCCTGGAGCTGCGGGAGCGGGTCGAGGGCCGGCCCCTCCCGGAGGTGGCCGTGGTCGACATGCGCGAGGAACTGGCGGCTGGCCACCGGGGCATCCTCAGCCGGCGCCTGGAGGCGGCCGTGCGGGAGCGCCTGGCGCGGCGGGAGCAGGTCATCCTCTTCCTCAACCGGCGCGGGTTTCACACGTTCGTCCTCTGCCGGGAGTGCGGCCACGCGGTGCGCTGCCCCCAGTGTGACGTCTCCCTCACCCTGCACCTGCACCGGGGCCTGCCCGGCGCGGGTGCCGCACGGCTCTCTTGCCACTACTGCGGGCACGGCGAGCCGGTGCCCGCCGCGTGCCCGGCCTGCAGCGGGAGCCGCATCCGTTACTTCGGCACCGGCACCCAGCGCGTGGAGGAGCTGGTCCGGGAACTCTTCCCGGAGGCGCGCGTCTTGCGCATGGACGTGGACACCACCACTGCCAAGGGGGCGCACGAGCGCATCTACTACCAGTTCCTGCGGGGCGAGGCAGACATCCTGGTGGGGACGCAGATGGTGGCCAAGGGGTGGGACGTGGGGGGCGTGACGCTGGTAGGCGTGATCAGCGCCGACACCTCCCTGCACCTGCCAGACTTCCGCGCCGCGGAGCGGACCTTCCAGCTCCTCACCCAGGTGGCCGGCCGGGCGGGGCGCGGGGCGAGTGGCGGCGAGGTGATCGTCCAGACCTACAACCCCGAGCACTACAGCGTGCAGTCCGCGGCGCGCCATGACTACGGCGCCTTCTACCGGCAGGAACTGGCGGCGCGCGCGGCGCTGGGCTACCCGCCCTTCGGGCACCTGGTGCGCGTGGTGGCGGCGCACCCGCGGGCGGAGGAGGCGGAGCGCGCGG
>JBBITQ010000001.1:0-13437 GCA_037440685.1 Clostridiales bacterium | reverse complement strand
CCGCGGCGGCAATGAGCCTGGGGGCGCGGCCGGGGGAGGGCGACGTGCAGTTGCTCGGGCCGTCCCCCGCGCCGCTGGGCCGGCTGCATGGCAGCTACCGCTGGCATTTGGCCCTCAAAGGGCGCCAGCGCGAGGCGGTGGCCGCGCTGGCCCGGTCGCTGGCGTCTGCGGCCGGCAGGGATGATGCCCGCGTGGTAGTGGACGTGGATCCGTTCAGCATGCTATAGCCCTCCGGCGCCGGTTTTCCCCGCGCCCTCCTCGCGTTGCCTCGCGGCGTGAAATCGTCTAGGATGCAATACGAAACGCATCTCCGGCCTGCGCGGTGGTGTGACATGTCCTCCGAAGAGACTCCTGCGGTTTCCGGCAAGGTGATGAAGATCCGCACGGTGGGCGACCCTGTCCTGCGGCGCAAGGCGCGGCCCGTCCGCCATGTCAACCGCGCCGTCCGCGAGCTACTAGACCGCATGCTCGCCACCATGTACGCGGCCGACGGCGTCGGCCTGGCGGCGCCCCAGGTGGGCGTGAGCAAGCGCGTCATCGTCGTCGACGTCGGCGCGGGGCCGGTGGAGCTGGTCAACCCGGAGATCCTGGCCGCCGAGGGCGAGGAACTGGGCACCGAGGGCTGCCTGAGCGTCCCCGGGAAGGCGGGGGAGGTCAGGCGCGCCGCCAGGGTGCGCGTCACAGGCCTGGACCGGGACGGCCGCCGGGTCTGGCACGAGGCGGAGGGGCTCTTCGCCCGCGCCCTCCAGCACGAGGTGGACCACCTGGACGGCATCCTGTTCACCGACCGGGCGGAGCGGGTGTGGGACGTGGCGCCGGAGACGACGCTGCGCATCGTGTTCATGGGCACGCCGGAGTTCGCCGTGCCGATCCTGGAACGGCTTGTCAAGGCGGGCTGCGCCCCGGTGGCGGTGGTCACGCAGCCGGACCGGCCGCGGGGGCGCGGCCGGCAGGTGCTGCCGCCGCCGGTTAAGGAGGCCGCGCTGCGGATGGGGCTGCGGGTGCTCCAGCCCGAGCGCATGCGCGATCCTGCGTTCCTCGTGGAGCTGGCTGCCCTGGAGCCCGACGTGATCGTGACCGCCGCCTTCGGCCGCATCCTGCCGCCGGAGGTGCTGGGCCTGGCCCGCGTCGCCTGCCTCAACGTGCACCCCTCCCTCCTGCCCCTTTACCGCGGCCCGGCGCCCGTGCACCGTGCGCTCATGAACGGGGATGAGAAGACCGGCGTGACCATCATCCACATGGCGGAGGAGGTGGACGCCGGCGACATGGTGCTGCACGAGGAGGTGGCGATCGACCCCGCCGACGACCGCGAGGCGCTGGAGGGGAAGCTGGCGCGGCTGGGCGGCATCCTCCTCTTGCGCGCCCTGCGCCTGGCGGCCACGGGTGAGCTGCCGCGGCGTCCCCAGGACCACGCGCGCGCCACTTATGCACCGGCGGTGACCAGGGAAGAGGAGGCGATCGATTGGCGGCGGCCCGCCCGCGCCATCGCCAACCTGGTGCGGGCGCTGGCGCCGCAGCCGGGGGCGGCGACGCTGATCAAGGGCCAGCCGGTGAAGATCCTCAAGGCCGAAGCTCTGGAGGGGCCGGGTGCCGGGGCCCCGGGGGAGGTGCTGGAGATCCGGCCGGGCGAGGGCTTCGTGGTGGCTGCCGGCGAGGGGGCGCTCCTCGTGCGGGAGGTCAAGCCGGCGGGCGGACGGGCCATGAGCGCCAGCGATTACCTCAATGGCAGGCAGCTCGCCCCCGGCGACGTCCTGGGCCCGGACCGCGCGCCGGCCCCGGCGCCATGACGGGGCCGCGTGGGGAACGCCGCCCCCTGGCGGGCCGAGATCTGGCGCTGCTGGCCCTCCACCGCGTGGACACCGCTGCCGCCTTCGCCTCCCTGGCCCTGCACGAGGTCTTCAGGCGGCACCCGGCCCCGCGGCGGGAGCGCGCCCTCGCCACGGAGCTGGCTTACGGCGCCGTCCGGCGCCTGAACACCCTGGACTTCATCATCGGCCGCTTCTCGCACCGGGACCCGGCGGCCCTGGACCCGTGGACGCGCAGCATCCTGCGCCTCGCCGTTTACCAGATCTGCTACTCCGACCGCATCCCGGTCCACGCCGCCGTCGCCGAGGCGGTCGAGCAGGCCAAACGCTACGGCCACCGCGACCGGGCGGGCTTCGTGAACGCCGTCCTGCGCGCCGTGGCGTCCATGCGCGGCGAGGTGGCCTTCCCCTCTCCGGATGAGGATCCCGTCGCCCACCTCAGCCTGGCGCACTCCCATCCCGAATGGCTGGTACGGCGCTGGCTCGGCCGGTACGGCTTCGAGGACGCCCGGCGCTTGCTGGAATACGACAACGTTGCGCCGCCGGTGGTGATCCGCGCCAACCGCCTGCGCACCGACCCGCAGGCGCTGGCGCTTCGCCTGGCCGAGGAGGGGGTGGAGGTCCGCCCGGGGCGCTATCTCCCCGAGGCGCTGGTGATCGTGGCACCCGAGGCCCTCGAGGAGATCCCGTCCTTCCGCGCGGGGCTGTTCACCGTCCAGGATGAGAGCTCCATGCTGGCGGCGCGGGTGCTGGATCCCCAGCCGGGCGAGACGGTGATCGACGTGGCGGCGGCCCCCGGCGGCAAGACGACGCACATCGCAGAGCTGATGGCCAATCGCGGCCGCATCATCGCCTGCGACGTCCATCCGGGCCGGCTGGAGCTGGTGCGGGAGAACTGCCGGCGCCTGGGGGTGACGATCGTCGAGGCCGTGGCCGAGGACGGGCGCGAACTGCCGGCCCGCTACCGGGCGCTGGCGGACCGCGTCCTCCTGGACGCGCCCTGTTCCGGCCTCGGGGTCTTGAACCGGCGGCCCGACGCGCGCTGGCGCAAGAGCGCCGAGCAGATCGCCGCCCTGGCCGCGCTCCAGGGAGAGCTCCTGGAAGCCGCGGCAGCCTGCCTGGCGCCCGGCGGCGTGCTCGTCTACAGCACGTGCACCATCGAACCGGAGGAGAACGAGCAGGTCGTGGCGCGGTTCCTGGACGCCCATCCCGATTTCGCCCCCGATCCCCTGGATCTGTTCCTCCCCGCGGGGCTGGCCGGGGAGGGCGCGGGCGGCTGGCTCCAGATCCTGCCGTTCCGCCACGGCATCGACGGGTTCTTCGTCGCCCGCCTGCGCCGCGCGCGGTGAACCGGGTGCCCCCGCGTGCCGTCGCGCCGCGCAGGGTTTCCCGCCGCGCCGCCGAACGGTCAAACTATCGACATCGATCCCGCGGTGCCGGGGCGCGGAGGTGGTAGTGGTGGAGCGCGCCGACATCAAGAGCATGAGCCCCGAGGAGCTGCGCGCGTTCATGCGCCGCCTGGGCGAGCCGGAATACCGCGCGGGCCAGGTCTTCCGGTGGCTCCACTCGCGCGGCGTCACCTCTTTCGCCGCTATGACCGACCTGCCCAAAGGACTGCGCGCCCGGCTGGAACAGGAGGCTGTGATCACGGAGCTCCAGGTCCTGGAGCGGCACGTGGACCCTGGCGACGGCACGGTCAAGTTCCTGCTGAGCCTGGCGGATGGCGAGGCGGTGGAGGCGGTGCTGCTGCGCTACCGGCACGGCAACGCGGTGTGCGTCTCCACCCAGGCGGGATGCCGGATGGGCTGCGTCTTCTGCGCTTCCACAGTGGGGGGCGTGGCGCGGAACCTCACCGCCGGTGAGATGGTGGAGGAGGTGCTGGTGGCCCAGCGTCACCTCTGGGGGCAGGCGAGGGGCCGCGTCAGCCATGTGGTCCTGATGGGCATCGGCGAGCCGCTTGAGAACTACGACAACGTCCTGAGATTCATCCGCCTCATCCATGAGCCATCCGGCCTCGGCATCAGCTACCGCCACGTCACCCTCTCCACCTGTGGCCTGGTGCCGGAGATCCGCCGCCTGGCCGGCGAGGGGCTGCCCATCACCCTGGCGGTATCCCTGCACGCGCCCAACGACGAGCTCCGCACCCGCCTGTTGCCAGTCGCCCGGCGCTATCCCATCCAGGAGCTAATCGCCGCCAGCTCCGAGTATGCCGAGCGCACCGGCCGCCGGGTGACGTTCGAGTACGCCCTCATCGACGGCGTCAACGACATCCCGGAGCTGGCGCGCGAGCTGGCGCGGCTCCTGCGGGGCCTCCTCTGCCACGTGAACCTCATCCCGCTCAACCCGAGCGGCCGCGGCCTCCGCGGATCACCGCCCGGGCGGGTGCGCGCCTTCAAGGAAGTGTTGGAGCGATTCGGCGTCCCCGTGACCGTGCGCCGGGAACTCGGCGCGGGCATAGAAGCCGCGTGCGGGCAACTGCGGCGGCGGGCTGCGTCACGTTCCCACATGTGACGTCGCGGAGCGGAGGCGTTACAATTTAGGTTGGTTGTAACCTGCGCACAGGGGTTTTTATGGCGACTCTCCGTCTGGCGTCGTGCCCCGGCGTCCAGGCGATCGCGCAGGCGCCCCCACGGCCGTGCGGTTGTCGGGGCTACCGGGCGCGTCAGGGAAGGGAAGGCGGCAGGGTGCGGTTCAGCGTGGCCAGCAACGTCGGTCTCGTGCGAGAGAGGAACGAGGATGCCTTCTGCGTGTGGGAAATACCCGGATTCTCCAACCACGTCCTGCTCGCGGTGGCCGACGGCATGGGCGGCCACCAGGCTGGGGAGGTGGCCAGCACGCTGGCTCTGGAAACCATCCGCTCCCACGTGCGGAGGGCGATGCGGGCGGGGGGCCAGAGCGCGCCCGGGCCCGAAGCGCTGGGGCGGCTCCTGCGCGAGGGGATCCGTGTCGCCAACCGACGCATATACTGGCGGGCGCGGCGGCGCCCGGAGCTGGCGGGGATGGGGACGACCGTCACCGCCCTCCTGGTCGCCGGCAACACCCTGTGTTTGGGCCATGTGGGTGACAGCCGCGCGTATCTGGTGCGGGACGGCGGGATCCGGCTCCTCACGGACGACCATTCGCTCGTGGCCGAGATGCTAAAGAAGGGTGACCTCACGGAGGAGGAGGCCATGCTCCACCCCCATCGCCACGTGCTCACGCGGGCTCTGGGGGTGGAACGGGACATCGAGGTCGACCTCACCGTGTGGCCGCTGGCGCCGGGCGATATCCTGGTGCTCGCCACCGACGGCCTCACCAACCTCCTGAGCCCGGACGAAATCGTCCAGACGATAACGAATTACTCTGGGGATTTCCACGGGGTGGCGGGGAGACTGGTGAACATGGCCAACGCCAGGGGCGGCTACGACAACTCCACGGTGATCGTGACGGAAATCTGAGGGTGACGGGTGGGTGCGTTGATCGGACAGCTTCTCAACGGCCGGTACGAGATCCTGGAGCGCCTGGGCGGGGGCGGGATGGCCGTTGTCTTCAAGGGCAGGGACAATTTCCTGGGCCGCCCCGTCTCCATCAAGGTGTTGCGGGAGCAGTTCGCCACCGACGGCGAGTTCCTGCAGCGTTTCCGGCGCGAGGCCCAGGCCGTCGCCAGCCTGTCCCACCCCAACATCGTGTCCCTCTTCGACGTGGGCCAGGACGGCAACACCCACTACCTGGTCATGGAATACGTGGAAGGTGAGACGCTCAAGGACAAGATCTCTCAGGAAGGACCGCTGCCGGTGGTGGTGGCGGTGGACATCGCCAGCCAGATCCTGGCGGCCCTGGAGCAGGCGCATCGCAAGCGCGTGGTGCACCGGGACATCAAGCCCCATAACATCTTGATCACGCCAGGCGGACAGGTGAAGGTGACGGACTTCGGCATCGCCCGGGCCATGGACGGGAGCACGCTGGTCCACACCGGCAGCATCGTCGGCTCTGCCTACTACTTCTCGCCCGAACAGGCGCGCGGCCAACCGGCGGACGCCCGCTCCGACCTTTACTCCGTGGGTGTGGTGCTGTACGAGATGCTGGCCGGCTCCGTGCCGTTCGACGGGGACAACCCCCTTTCGGTGGCGATCAAGCACGTGCAGGAAGAGCCCCCCTCGCTACGGCGCGCCAATCCCTCCGTTCCCTTCGCGTTGGAACAGGTGGTGCGGCGGGCGCTCGCCAAGGAGCCCGAGCGCCGCTTCCAGACGGCGGAGGAGTTCCGCTCGGCGCTGGAGGCGTGGCGTCACCGCAGGCTGGGGTCGGGGGGCGTCGGGGCCGGTTTCTCGTGGCGAGACGATACCTTGGTCGCGGGGCGGGGTGAGGAGTGGCAATGGCCGGTAAACGGCAAGCAGGAGTCCGAGGACGCTGATGCCGTTTCCGAGGAGGCCGGCGGCGGCCGGCGCAGGGGACGGCTCCTCCCCGTCCTGGCCGTGGTGCTGGGCGTCCTGGCCCTGGCCGGGTACGCGCTGTTCGGTTTCATGCGCTGGCTCCAGGTCCCGGTGGTGACGGTTCCCGACCTGGTGAACCGGAGCCTCCCCGATGCGCAACGTCTCCTGGACGAGCGCGGCCTGCAGTGGGAGGTGGTCGGCACGCAGCACAGCGACGTCCCGGCCAACTACGTTCTGCGCCAGGATCCCCCGGCCGGGGAGACGGTGAAACGTGGCCGCACCATCAGCCTCTGGATCTCCGGCGGCCCGGAGTGGGCGACCGTGCCGGATGTGGTGGGCAGGCACCGCCAGGAGGCCGAGGCTATCCTGGACAACCTGGGGCTCGGCGTGGAGGAAGGCCACCGTTACGATGAGAAGGTGCCCGAGGAATACGTGATCGACCAGCAGCCGCCCAAGGGGAGCAGGGTGCAGAGGGGGACGAAGGTGTTCCTGACCATCAGCCGCGGCCCGGCCCCCGCCCCTTTCCGCCTCCCCAACCTGGTGGGCAGTACCGTCGACGAAGCCCGCCGCACGCTGGAACAGGTGCGGTTGCGCGTGAATCGCATCGATTCGCGGCTCAGCGGCTTCCCGGCAGGGGTGGTGGCGGGCCAGGATCCGCCGGCGGGCACGCTGGTGCGGGAGGGCGACATGGTGGACCTCACGGTCAGCTCGGGCTGCGCGGCCACGACCCAGCGGACGATCCTGGTGGAAAGCGACCACCCTGTCACGGTGCGGGTGGTGGTCATCGACCAGGCCGGACCTCGCACCGTGTACGAAGCCCTGCACGGTCCGGGGGACGAGGTCGCCGTCAACGACATCTGCTGGGACGGGGGCATCGCCCGGCTGCAGGTCTTCTTCGACCAGGAGTTGAAGGCCCAGGAGGTGCTGACGGCCGAGGGTTGATACTGGGAGCCTATGCTGGAAGGCGTGGTGGTCAAGGCAATCAACATCTGGTATCACGTGCACACGGCCGCTGGGGTGATCCCGTGCCGCCCCCGCGGGCGCTTGCAGGTCGCGGGCCCCTCTGGTGACGGCGGCGGTCCGGTCGGGCGGGAGAGGCGCACGGTGCTGGTGGGGGATCGGGTCCGCATCCGCAAGGAGCCCGACGGCACCGGCGTGATCCTGGAAGTCCTGCCCCGCAGTACGGAACTGCTCCGGCCGCCCATCGCCAACGTCGATCAGGTCCTCCTCGTAGCCGGCTGCGCCCAGCCTCCGCTCAACCTTGACCTCGTGGACCGCGTCCTGGTCCTCGCGGCCTGGGAAGGGCTGGACGCCGTCATCGCCTTCAACAAAGTCGATCTCCTCTCCAGCGAGGAACGGTCGGCGGTGCGGCAGGTCGCCGATACCTACTGCCGTGCCGGATATCGGGCGTTTCTCACCAGCGCTGTCACCGGCGAGGGGGTGGAGGGGCTGCGGGGTGCGCTGGTCGGCCGGATCACGGTGCTTGCCGGGGCCAGCGGCGTGGGCAAGTCGTCGCTGTTGAACGCCGCCTTCCCCGGCCTGACCCTGAAGACGGGCGCTGTCAGCGCCAAGGCCGGCCGCGGGCGGCATACCACGAGGCACGTGGAGCTGTTGCCCATCCCGGATGGCGGGGGTTGGGTGGCGGATGCCCCCGGTTTCACCCGCCTGGAGGTGGCCGCGATCCCGCAGGACGCGCTCGGCGGCTGCTTCCCCGAAATCGCCGTGCGGGCCGGAGGCTGCCGTTTCCCCGACTGCCTCCACCGGGACGAGCCGGGCTGCGCCGTGCGGGAGGGGGTGGCGCGGGGAGAGGTGGACGCGGGCCGGTACGGCCGGTATCGCGTCTTCCTGGAGGAGGTCCGGGCGGCGGACCCCTACCGCTGATGCCACCGGCGCTCGTCCGGGGCGGCGCTCGTGACGGCGGTCAGGCACCCCCGCCGGCGCGGGCCGGTATACTGTTACGGCGCCAGAAGCCGAGCGGGAGGGTGATGGCCGTGAGGATCGTGGTGCTGAGGGTGCCCGGTGTGCTGGGCGCGGTGGCGCGCGCGGCGGCGCGTCTCTTCGGCCGCCGTGCCTAGCCGCGACGGCACTTGCGCGTACGGTTCCAGGGAGGCATTATCGTATCAAACCCTGGGACGGGGGCGCGATGATGGTCGACAGCGGCGCGGCCGATTACATGGTGCGATCGGTGGCGGGCCAGGGGGCCATCCGGGTGCTGGCGCTCCGTTCCACCGCGTTGGTGGAGGAGGCGCGTGCCCGTCACGATACGTGGCCCACGGCGACGGCGGCCCTGGGGCGCGCCCTCACCGGCACCGCTTTGCTGAGCGCTGATCTGAAGGACCGCCAGTCGGTGCTGGTGCGCCTCTCCGGCGACGGCCCCGTCGGCGAGATCGTGTGCGAAGGGCGCGCTGGGGGTGCGGTGCGGGGGTTCGTGGCGAACCCCCACGTCGATCTTCCCTTGAACCGCCTGGGCAAGCTGGACGTGGGCGCCGCCGTGGGCCGGTACGGCCTCCTGCACGTCACCCGCGACTACGGCCTGCGCGAGAAGTACACGGGGTCGGTGCCGCTGGTCTCCGGGGAGATCGGCGAGGATCTCACCAGGTACCTGGTGGTCTCCGAGCAGGTCCCTTCGCTCATGGCTCTAGGCGTGCTGGTGGGGACCGACGGCCGCGTCCGCGCCGCAGGCGGCCTCCTCCTCCAACTCCTCCCAGGCGCGGACGACGACTGGGCGAGCCGGCTCGAGGAGAACGTGCGGGCGCTGCCCCCGGTGAGCCGGATGGTGGACGAGGGGGTGGCGCCGGAGGAGATGGTGAGGCGCGCCCTCTCCGGCTTCGAACCCCACTTCCTGGGCACGGTGCCCATCGCCTTTCGCTGCACGTGCTCGCGGGAGCGCGTGGCCAGCGTGCTGATGAGCCTCGGCGCCCGGGAACTGGAGGAGATGCGGAACGCCGGCGGCAGTGTCGAGGTGGTCTGCCACTTCTGCCGTGCGGTCTATGCCTTCGGAGTGGACGAGCTGGCGGCCCTCCTCGAGGAGGTGCGGAACAGGCGGGATGGTTGACCCCTGCCCGGGAGGGTTGGTTTAAAAGGCGCGCTGCACCCGGCCGCTGCGCAGGCAGCGGCTGCAGACGTAGCGCCGCGCGGGTGCCCCGCCCTCGATGATCCGTATCTTCTGCAAGTTGGGCAGCCAGCGTCGCTTCGTATGGCGGTTCGAGTGGCTCACGGCGAAGCCGGTGCTGGGTCCGCGGCCACACACGTGGCACTTGCGCGACATGACGCGACCTCCTTTAATAAATGAAAGGTAAAACCTGCCGGCGCCTGCCCGGCAGCCGACAGATGTCAGTCTAGCACACGCGTGTGGCTGCGGCAACAAGGGCGAGCGCCGTGCGGGCCGGATGTGCTCCGGCACTGAGGAGGGGCGGGATGGACGGGCTGGCCACGCCGGTGCAGTACCTGAAGGGAGTGGGTCCGGCGCGAGCGGCGGAGCTAGGCCGCCTCGGCATCGCGACCATCGGCGACCTGATCCGCCACCTCCCGCGGCGCTACGAGGACCGCAGCTGCCTGAAACCCATCGCTTCCATCGTGCCCGATGCGGTCGAGACGGTCCAGGGCCGCGTCCTGGCCGTCGAGGAACTGCGCCCCCGGGGGCGCAGCCTAGTCCGGGTGGCGATCAGCGACGGCACGGCCGTCCTCTTCGGCGTCTGGTTCAACCAACCTTATATCCAGCATCACTTCCGGCCGGGGCAGCAGGTGATCTTCTCCGGCAAGGTGGAGCGGCGGTTCGGCCGGCTGCAGATGAACGCTCCTGAGCATGAGATCGCGGATGGTTCGGATCACCTGCACGCGGGGCGCATCGTGCCCGTGTACCCGACGACAGGCCGCCTGCACCCGCGGCACCTGCGCGCCCTGATCAAGGCGGCAGTGGACGGCTATGCCGATCTGGTGCCCGAGGTCCTGCCGGGGGCCGTGCGGCGGGGACTGGGGCTCATGTCCGCGGCGCAAGCCTGGCGCGCCATCCACTTCCCCTCAGACGAGGCGGAGCTCGAGGCGGCACGGCGCCGCCTGGCTTTCGAGGAACTCTTCGTCATTCAATTGGGCCTCGGCCTCCTGCACCAGCACGTGCGGCGGCGGGAGACCGGGTACCGGCACGCGCCGGACGGTGAACTCGCCCGGCGGTTCATGGACAGCCTGCCCTTCCGGCTCACGCCGGCCCAGGAGCGGGTGGTGCGGGAGATCAAGGCCGACATGGAGAGCCCCTACCCCATGAACCGCCTGGTGCAGGGCGACGTGGGTTCGGGCAAGACCATCGTGGCGGCGCTGGCGCTGGTGAAGGCGGTGGAGAGCGGGTGGCAGGGTGCTCTCATGGCCCCCACGGAGATCCTGGCGGAGCAGCACTACATCCGCTTGCGCCGCCTCCTGGCTCCCCTGGGCGTGGGGGTGGCGCTCCTCACTGGCGGCCAGGGGCGCGAGGAGCGCGAGGCGGCCCTCTTCGGCCTCTCCGCCGGGCATCTGCGCGTGGCCGTCGGCACCCATGCCCTGATCCAGGAGCACGTTCGCTTTCAGAACCTGAGCCTGGTGATCACCGATGAGCAGCACCGGTTCGGGGTGCGCCAGCGGGCAGCGTTGGCGGCCAAGGGCCTGCAGCGAGAGGTAGAGAAGGGGCGGCGCGCCGGGGCCGTACCCGATGTCCTGGTGATGACGGCGACTCCGATCCCGCGCACCCTGGCCCTCACGGTGTTCGGTGACCTGGATGTCTCCGTGATCGACGCGCTCCCTCCCGGCCGACAGCCTGTCATCACCTGCCTGGTGTCGGAACGCGAGCGCGGGCGGGTCTACGCGTTCGTCCGCGACCAGGTGCGGGCGGGGCGCCAGGCCTACGTCGTCTGCCCGCTGGTAGAGGAGTCGGACGCCGTGTCGGCCCGGGCGGCGACGGAGTGGGCGGCCCGCCTCGCCCGCGCCCTGCCCGACCTGCGCGTCGGGCTCCTGCACGGACGGCTCAAGCCGGCGGAGAAGGAGGCGGTGATGGCCGCGTTCCAGGCAGGAGAGATCCAGGTGCTCGTGGCGACCACGGTGGTGGAGGTGGGGGTGGACGTTCCCAACGCCACCGTGATGGTGATCGAGGGGGCCGACCGCTTCGGCCTGGCCCAACTGCACCAGCTCCGGGGCCGGGTGGGGAGGGGAGAGCACCCTTCGTGGTGCTTCCTCGTCGCCGACCCCGCCAACGACGAAGCGCGGCAGCGGCTGGCCGTCATGACCCGCACCGGGGACGGCTTCACCATCGCCGAGGAGGACCTGGCGCTGCGCGGACCGGGTGAACTGTTCGGGACACGGCAGCACGGCCTACCCGATTTCCTCGTCGCGCACCCCATCCGCGACCTGCCCCTGCTGGAGACGGCTCGCCGGGAGGCGAGGGCGCTCCTGGAACGCGATCCGCTGCTGGCGGCGCCGGAGCACGCCGAGCTCCGGCGGGCGGTGCAGGAGAAGTTCCGCGGTCGCCTGGGCCACATCCTCGTCGGCTGACGCCGCCACAAAAAGTTTACATTTCCTTCATGGTGCGAACGCATTTGAGGGCGACACTTTGTCTTGGACAGATCCTCGTGCGAAGGAGGTGAGGCATCATGAAGAGGGCCATGCTGGCCTTGACGGCGGCAGCCGTAGCGCTGGTGATGTTCGCGGCTGGTGCCGTCCTGGCGCTGTCGGACACGACCGGTTCCCAGGGCCAGGCGGGCGCTGGCACCGACTACCGCGAAACCTTCCTCGACCGCCTGGCCGCGGTATTGGGCATCGAGAGGGCCCGCCTGGACGCGGCGGCGCAACAGGCGGCGAAGGACGTGATCGACCAAGCCGAGAAGAACGGCGATATCACGAAGGACCAGGCGGACAGCCTGCGGCAACGCGTCGAGAAGAACGGTTGGCCGTACATGTGGGGCCGGGGGTTTGGCCACCGGTTCGGCCACTGGGGATTCGGCCATGGCTGGAAGGGGATCACGGGGGTTGGCCTGGACGCGGCGGCGGACGCCTTGGGCATGACCCGCGCCGACCTCCTGACTGAACTGCGCGACGGCAAGACCCTCGGCGAGGTCGCCCAGGCGCGGGGGGTCGACCCGCAGAAGGTCCGGGACGCCGTGATCGCCGCCTACAAGCAGCAGCTCGACAAGGCGGTCGCCAACGAGGACCTCACCCGCAAGCAGGCGGACCGGCTGCTGGAACGGTTCCAGAACGCCGACTTCATGAACAACCCGCTGGGTGGTTGCGGGTGGAAGAAGGGCGGCACCACCAACCAGGAGTCGCCGGTTACCGGCACGTCCTTCCGAGCACTCTGATTTGACGCTCACATAACCTCCTCACCAGCGAGGCCCCGGTGCCGCAAGGTCCGGGGCCCGCTGGTTCTCGTCTTGCGTTTCTTCCGGGGGAGATCCTGCCGGCGGGGTTGCCTGGGGTTACCTCAGGTCTTCCCGAAGTTCCTTGCCGTCAGGGCCGAACGGGGACTCGGTAGGTATCCCCCGCTCGTTGACCTCCAGGGCTTTCTTCAGCACGACGAACTTGCCGTCGGCGTTGATGTCATGGCAGGTGAAACAATTGCCGCGATAGTTCTCACGAAAGACGGCGCTGTTGAAGTGGAGCGGGTGTACTATGGTGCGCAGCATCAGCTTGGCCTTCCCTCCGGGCTGATGGCAGCTCTTGCAGTCATCCACCCCGGCGGTGGCGGGCACCCCTTCATGGCCCGGGATCTGGCTCACCAGGGCGCCGAGGCGCAGGTCCATCTGGCGGTTGCCCATCTGCCGCAGCGTGTGGCAGGCGGGGCAGCCCCGGTTGACGTGATCGAGCTTGTTGTCCCGCGACTTCCGCCAGGCGTCGTATTTGTAGATCATCTGCGCCACCTCGGCGCGGGTGACCGGTGCGTTCGGAGCGAACTCCTCCGCCGACCGGCCTTGGACGATCTTGTTGTTGACCAGGAACTGGATGGCGGGCTGAGCCCAGTGGTCGGCTGGGACGTCGCGGAACGACTTCAGTTCCTGCGCGGCCATGGCGATCCCTCCTGCCAGGAGGATGGCCGCGATGCTGGCCAGGGCCACGATCCTTCTCATGCGATCACTCCTTCCATCGGTCTGTTGGGCTTCCGCCGGAACCGGAATGCCCCCGGGGTTCCAATTCGGCGTGGCTCGGGGTGGTTCCCGAACTTGCCCCGGTTCAGTGGACACCTCAAGGCTTGGGGTTAGATCATGATC